>NZ_PIRQ01000011.1 GCF_003048535.1 Campylobacter concisus
ATTTTTATAAACACTCTTAAGTAAATTATGAAAAAATTTTATAAATTTTAAATAAGATAGAGCGAAACTATTGGATCTAATAGAAGTAACATACAAATTTATTAGACGCCCTTGAAGGCAAAAATGAAAAATTCATTCATGCAAATATCATCCTTTTTTATATTTTTTAGTCTTAGACTTACGTTGGTGTCTTACCAAAGTATCGGCAGTAGTACAAATATCATCCTATCAAGGCTAAAATTTTTCACATCTTCACGCCAGTTATCCCAGTGGTAAAGCTCATAAAATTTCAATATTTCGCCGCATAGCGCCCAGTAAAAACTACGAGTAGCCAAGCTACGCGTCCTTCCATTTGCCGCTTATCTGGCACGCAGTAAAAGACATTGCCCCCTTTTTTTTGCCACCAAAGGCATCGCCGTTTATCGCAAAAAATCCACCCAAAACATCGTTTGCCACGAGCAAATTGCTAGGCATTTAGCCTGCTTCGCTAAAGCTTTTGCCAGGGTTAAAGCTGTAAATTTTATGCTTCATCTGCTCACATACTGAGCCAAGCATGCGCAACCAACCACTATCTATCACGATGCCACCACACTCATAAACAAACGCTCCCATCGGTGAGCAAGTAGTTGTCTAAAGTCCTAAAAGCTCGCTTTACACCATGCTTTCATCAAGAGACAAAATTTTAATTAGCCTCTTTTAGCCACTCCTTGATCAGTGCCCAGCCTGGCCTATTGCGTCTATAAGCTCATCTAAAGCTCATTTTGTATGCCCTTGCGGTAAATTTAGTGAAATTTTAAAGAAGAATTTGGCGAGTCACCCCGCCAAATTTGTATTAGTAGATTATTTTGCGTCCCAAGCTAGGATCGTATTGCCCTCGGCATCGGTAGCCACGTCGCCCATGCCCATGATGTTGTAGCCGCAGTCTACGTAGTGAACTTCACCTGTTACGCCACTAGCTAGGTCGCTAAGCAGATACATCGCGCTGTTACCGACATCTTCAGTCGTGACGTTGCGCTTTAGCGGGCTATTTACTTCGTTGTAGCGTAAAATCATCCTAAAATCGCCGATCCCGCTTGCAGCAAGCGTTTTAATTGGACCTGCGCTGATCGCATTTACGCGGATATTTTTAGCGCCAAGGTCGTGTGCTAGGTAGCGAACCGAGCTTTCAAGTGCCGCTTTGGCAACGCCCATTACGTTGTAGTGTGGCACAAATTTTGGTCCGCCAAGATATGTAAGAGTAAGCACCGAGCCACCCTCTTTTAGCACTGGCAAAACCGCACGAGTAAGGCTTAGTAGCGAGTACACACTAGTTCCCATCGCGATGTCAAAGGCTTCTTTGCTCGTGTTTACAAACTCACCCTCAAGCGCTTCTTTTGGTGCGTAAGCCACTGCATGCACAACAAAATCGATCTCGCCAAGGTCTTTTTTGATCCTATCAGCAAGGCCGTCTAGGTGAGCTTGGTTATTTACGTCAAGCTCATAGACAAATTTGCTACCAAACTCCTCAGCGATCGGCTCTACGCGCTTTTTAAGAGCGTCGTTTAGGTAGGTAAACGCCATCTGCGCACCCTGGGCGTAACAAGCTTCGGCGATGCCGTAAGCTATTGACTTGGCGTTCGCAACGCCGACGATGAGGCCCTTTTTGCCTTTTAGTATCATTTGTTCTCCTTTTTATTAAAGCTACTTAACTTTTTCTACTTCACAAGCTTACAGCTACAAGCAGAATTATTTATCTTTCATTAAAAATTTAAAAGCAATGCTCAAAAACTATATGCTTACTCTGCTTATTTTTTAAATCCTGCCTTAACTAAGCGAAAAATCCTGCGCAATTTGACTTAAAATTCTATAAATTAAAATTCGCGAAATCTCGCGAAAACGCCAAATTTGAAACTAAATTTGACAGCGGCAGTATCGCTAGGCGGATTTAAATGTTTCGCAGTAAATTTCGTCCCAAGACTAGGCATTTAGCCTGTCGCAGGGCGAAATTTACAAAATCATTTAAAGACGTCAGCGAGATGACGCGCTAATAAGTTCCAAGAAACCAGAGGCGTCCCAGCTCGCCGTCCCCACTAATACTCCATCACAGTTTGCTATACCCGCTATCCCGCCGATATTTGCGACGTTTACGCTGCCGCCGTAAAGTAGCGGCGCGCTCGTCTTCTCGCGGATGAAATTTAAAATCTCCTCTATCTGCTCTGCGCTCGCGCTCTTGCCCGTGCCTATCGCCCAAATTGGCTCGTAGGCGATCAGCAGCCGCTCGTAGCCAAGGTCGATATTTTTTAGCTGTTCGGCCAAAAACTCCTTCGTGCCGCCAGCTTCGTTTACGCTCAAATTTTCGCCGATGCAGTAGACGATCTGCCAGCCCGCCTTTACGGCGAAGTCAAATTTCGCGCGCAAAAGCTCCTCGCTCTCGCCTAGCACGCGCCGTTCGGAGTGCCCGATCAGCACGCTTTTTACGCCAAACTCGTCCAGCATCGCCTTGCCGATCTCGCCGGTGTGAGCGCCGCTTTCGCACGGATAGAAATTTTGCGCGCCGAGTTTAAATTTATGAGCCGCGCCATCAAGCGCGCTAAACGGGGGGAATACCGTCACGTCGTCGTTTGCGCTTAAATTTGCGTCTAAAATTTCAGCGTATTTAGCAAAGCTAGCTCTCGTGTGATTGCACTTCAAATTTGCTAAAAATCTCACTCCGCAGCCTTTCTAAGCGGTTTTATGCCGGGTAGCTCCTTGCCCTCGATAAGCTCCAAGCTAGCACCTCCGCCCGTGGAGATAAAGGTCATCTCGTCGGCGTCTCCCGCGCGCTCGACGACGTCGGCCGTATCGCCGCCGCCAACGACCGTAGTCGCGTGAGTGTCGATGATAGCGTGGCTCATTTTGATGCTACCTTTGCTAAATTTATCCATCTCAAAAACGCCCATCGGCCCGTTCCACCAGATGGTTTGCGCGTCGGCGATGACCTCTTTAAAGAGCCTAATCGACGCAGGTCCGATATCTAGCCCCATCCAGCCGCTAGGTATTTCTTGCGCGGGGACGAATTTCACGGCACTTTCGGCCGAAAAGGTCTGGGCTGCGACGACGTCTACGGGCAGGTAAATTTTAACGCCAAGCTCCCTGCCCTTGCGTAAAATTTCTCTCGCGTCCTCGATGAGGTCTTCTTCGAGCAGCGAATTTCCGATATTTTCGCCGAGCGATTTTAAAAACGTGAACGCCATGCCGCCGCCAATTATCAGCTTATCCACACGCGGAAGCAGGTTGTGCAGGGCTTGCAGCTTGCCGCTAACCTTACTGCCGCCAACGACCGCCACAAACGGGCGCGCAGGGTGTTTGATGAGATTTTGAGCGAAATTTATCTCCTTTTGCAGCAAAAATCCCGCCGCTTTGTGCCTCTCGTCGTAAAATTTAGTGATCGCCTCGACCGAGCTGTGCGCTCTGTGGCAGACGCCAAACGCGTCGTTTATGTAAAATTCGCCGTACTTAGCGAGCTCGGCGGCTAGCGCCTCGTCGTTTTTGGTTTCGCCCTTTTCAAAGCGCAAATTTTCAAGAAGTAAAATTTCGCCCGGTTTTAGCGCGGCAACTTTGGCTTTGGCATCCGCGCCGACGACGTCCTCGGCAAATATCACGTCTCTATCAAGCAACCTTGAAAGCCTCTTTGCCACGCCTCGTAGCGAAAATTTCTCCTCAAAGCCGTTTTTCGGACGTCCTAGATGGCTAGCCAAAACCACGCTGCAGCCGTTATCTAGGCAGTAGCGGATCGTAGGGATCGCCGAGCGGATCCTGCGGTCGTCGGTGATGTTTAAAAACTCGTCCATCGGCACGTTAAAATCGCACCTAACAAATACTTTCGCGCCGCCTAGCTCAAGATCGTTGATCGATAAAATTTCACTCATTTTTCACCCTTTAAATTTACTTCGTAGCCACGATCTTGGCTAGGTCCACAAGCCTTGTCGAGTAGCCCCACTCGTTGTCATACCACGCAAAGACCTTTACCATATCATCGGCGATGACCTGCGTCGTGTCGCTAGCTACGATGCTGCTGTATGCGCTCGTGCAAAAGTCGCTGCTAACTCTATAATCGTCATCGACGAATAAAATTCCCTTCAAATTCGACTCGGCAGCCGCTCTAAACGCCTCATTTATCTCCTCTTTGCTAGCCGGTCTTTTTAAAACCGCCGTTAAATCGACCATTGATACGTTTGCGACCGGCACGCGGACCGCTTGTCCGTGCATCTTGCCGTTTAGCTCGGGAAGTACTTTTGCGATCGCTTTTGCGGCTCCGGTGGTCGTAGGTCCGATATTTAGGGCTGCAGCGCGCGAACGGCGGAAGTCTTTGGCCTTCACGTCAACCAAGCTTTGGCCGTTTGTGTAGGCGTGGATCGTGGTCATGAGCCCTTTTACGATGCCGAATTTATCGTTTAGCACCTTTGCGACGGGCGCTAGGCCGTTTGTGGTGCAGCTTGCGTTGGAGACGATCGCTTCGCCTGCGTATTTATCGTCGTTTACGCCGACTACGAACGTCGCCGTGTCGTCTTTTGCCGGAGCGCTCATGACGACTTTTTTGACGCCGCGAGCTAGATACGGTTCGCATTTTTCGGTGGTTAAAAACTTGCCCGTACACTCCAAAACCACGTCTGCGCCGTAGTCTGCGTAGCTAAGCTCGTTTAGATCTCTTGTTGAAAAAACTCTTATCTTTTTGCCGTTTACTTCTATAAAATCGTCGCTTATCACCTTAACGTCTTGCTTAAATTCGCCGTGCACGCTGTCGTATTTGAGCAGATAGCGCGTCATGTCGCGCGTCGCCGTGTCGTTAATAGCGACAAGCTCAACGTCGTCTCGCTCTAAAATAATACGAGCGGCACACCTACCGATACGCCCAAAGCCGTTTATTGCTACTTTAACTGACATCTTAGCTCCTTTTGATATAATTACGCCTAATTCTACAAAAAAGAATTTTAAAACAAATATAAACAAGGCACTTTAATAGATGAAGTTAGCACTTTTTGGCGGGAGCTTTGATCCGGTTCATTTAGGACACGATAGCATTGTAAGAATGGCACTAAGCGGCCTTGATATCGATAAGCTCATCATCATGCCAACTTTTATAAGTCCTTTTAAGAGCGAATTTTCAGCTCCACCAGAGCTTCGCCTAAAGTGGATAAGAGAAATTTGGGGCGGCCTAGAGAAGGTCGAGATCTCAGACTATGAGATAAATTTAGCTCGCCCGGTGCCTACCATAGAGACGGTCAAGTATTTGTATGAGAAATTCAAGATAGAAAAATTTTATCTCATAATAGGCGCAGACCACCTAGCCACACTTGATAAATGGCATGGCTACGAGGAGCTAAAAAGCTTAGTGCAGTTTGTGATCGCCAAGCGCAATCACATAGAAATTCCACGTAATCTACAAAAAATGGACGTGCACGTGGATGTTAGCTCGTCACAGATCAGGCACCAAAAGGGGCTTGATGAGCTGCCTAGCAAGATAAAAGATGAAGTTATAAATTTTTACCAAGGATTAAAGATGCAAGAGAGATCGATGCAAGAGCGCACCGAAAGTATAGTTAAGGTTTTAGATGCAAAAAAGGCTGAAGAGATACAAGTGTTTGATATGAGCGGGGATGATTATTTCGTAAAAGCCGTAATTATCGCTACAACGCTTGGCGAGAGGCACGCTTACTCACTGAGCGAGGATCTAAAAGAGGAGCTTAAACCTCTTGGAGAAAAATTTATAGGCACTGAGAGCTCGCCTGATTGGATCGTGATGGACCTTGGCGACATCTTAGTACATCTTTTAAGCCCAGCTTATCGAGCAAAATACAACATCGAAGAGTTTTTGCAAAAGCTAAAAACTAGCAAAGAGTCTTAACGAAAATAAGCGAAGAGCAAATAAGCCATAAAAATATAAAAAATGCTAGCAAAAATGGCTTTTTGCCCGTCGCTTTAAATATACTCCTATCTATCCCAAATCCCAAAGCACACATCGCAACACAAAGGCATATGCTAGCGGTTAGCTTTAAAATTTGCACCAAATTTTCAGGGAAAAATGGTAGAGATCTAACGCAGATCGCCACTAAGAAAAATAGCGCAAACCATGGTATGCTCTTTAGCTTTGAACCACCACTATTTTGGCTTAAATTTAAGAAATTTAGCAAAAACAAAAATGGCACGAGCATGATTACGCGAAGCATTTTTATAATGACGGCAGTGCTACTTGCAGTATTATCAAATGCTGCTGAAGCTGCCACTACATGGGCTACTTCGTGAAGTGAGCCGCCGATAAAAAAGCCGGTTTGGTGTGGCGTGAGAGCTAGAAATTTAGCGATAAATGGATAGATAAACATGCCAATCGTCCCAAAAAGTACCACTGTGCAAATGGCGATAGCAAGCTTGTTTGCGTCCGCTTTTATCTCATTTTGCGTGGCCATAACAGCAGCTGCGCCGCATATACTAGCCCCTGAGCCAATGAGCACAGCGCTATCCTTACTAAGCCCCAAAGCTTTAGCGGTAAAAAGCGCAAAGCAAAAGGTCGCAAAGACCATAAAAGCTGCGTATATCACGCCTAGAGTGCCGACACTTGCGATCTCGCTAAGGCTTATGTTAAAGCCAAAAAGTATAATGCCTAGCCTTAAAATTTGCTTCCTAGCGATCGCTACGACGCCACTACTTTTTAAAATTTGTGTCTGTTTGGTGAAAAGATTTGCAAAAATGGCGCCTAAAACGATGGAGATGATGAGCGGGCTGGTGTGAAATTTAGCCAAAATCGTATTTGAGAGCGTAAAAGAGACGGCGCAAATCACTGCCAGAACTAACACAGCGAAAAATTTATGAGACATATTTTAACCTTAATCTATTTTTTAAAAATGCAATTAGCACGTTTGGGTATAATTAGACGAATTTTATAATGCAAATTTAAAATAAAGATAAAGGGATAGGCCTATGATCATCCTTGGCGAAAAATATACTTTTACCAGCCTAGAACTAGAAAAGCTTAGAAAGAAATTTGGTCAAGTAAATTTTTTATCCCATGAAAATAGCGACGCAAGAGCCTTACGAAGTGCACTAGAAAATCTCATAAAATCAGGCGATCAAAGGCTAATAGTGCTAAATACCGCAAAGCCAGTCGATAGCAAATTGGTTAGATTTCTCACACTTTTGCAGTTTAAAACGAAGTATAAAAAGATAAAATTTCTAAACGTAGAGAATTTTTTAGAAATTTATCTGCACAAATGTTATATCCCAGAAAATGGCGAAAATCTTAATTTTTTAGATGAAATAAGGCCTTATGGTGCTTTTGGCTATGTACTCAAGCGAATGATCGATTATGCTAGCTGCTTGATACTTTTCATCTTGCTTTTTGGCCTAAAATTTTATGTAAAAAGAAAGATAGACGAGCAATCACCTGGAAGCCTTTACTTTTTACAAAGTAGGGTTGGACTAGATAACAAGGAATTTGAGTGCATAAAATTTCGCTCGATGATGGAAGATGCCGAGAAAGATGGGGTAAAATTTGCTAGTAAAAATGACGAGAGGGTATTTGAGTTTGGCGAATTTATGCGAAAAACTCGTATAGACGAGGTACCGCAGTGTATAAATGTCTTTCGAGGGCAAATGCATCTAATAGGGCCAAGACCTGAGCGAAGACACTGGATAAATTTCTTTGAAAAAGAGATACCGTACTACAATGAACGCCACATCGTTCGCCCAGGGATAACTGGCTGGGCACAGGTAAACTACCCTTATGGCTCAAATACACACGACGCCAAACAAAAACTAATGTATGATCTTTACTACATCAAACACTGGTCGCTTTGGCTGGAGATAAAGATCATAGTAAAAACTATTGCAATTATATTTGAGAGAAAGGGTGTTTAGCTACAAAAGTTCGATCATTTTTTTGACTAATACTTTATATGATAAATTATTTTTTACGTATTCTTTGCCATTTTGCCCCATTTTCTCTCTTTCTTTTTTTGACATATTGTAAATTTTCAAGATAGCATTTTGTACTTCGAGCGCACTACCGGATTTAACGCTAATGCCACATCCTGTTTTCATTACAATATCATGCTCCTTATAGTCAAAAGAGTGAACTATTGGTACACCAGCAAACATATATTCATTCATTTTAAGTGGGGATATCCCATATCTATAAATTTTTAATGGCAACATTGCACGATACAAAACATTACATTTGGACATTAGCATAAAGGCTTCATCTTTTTTAACAGCATCTATATACAAAATATTACTTGAATTATATTTTTTTACTAAATTATTTTTATTAGAACCATCTCCAGCAACTAAAAATAAAATATCTTTATAATTTTGCAAAAAATAGTTGGCACTCTCTAATAAAAATTCTATGGCATTTGACTTGGTAATGCCTCCAATATAACCAACTATAAATTTATCACTTGGTATATTTATGGATAGATTTTTGTGATTTATATTTTCATAAAAATCCAAGTCGAGTCCAGTTGGAATATGCTCAGCTTGAATATTAAAACCAGAATTATAAAAATATTCATTTATATTATTGAGAGGAGATACAACCTTGTCTTGAGCCTTATAAGCAAAAATCTCCGTTAGTTTTGTCAGCATCACAAATGGATGATATTTTTTTGCACTAGTTAATTCCGTAATAGATAATGGCCATATATCCTTAATATCAATTATTAGTTTAGCTTTTGCTCTTTTTGCCATAAATTTCGCGGCAAAAATAGCAAACGGATGTGGAGAGGCCATTATAATAACATCAATATTTCCTATTTCAACTAATAGTTTTTTTGTGGATTTTATTAAATTTAACACAAATGCAAACATATTTACTATGCGTCTAAGTCCATTACCTTTATAGAATGGTGTTTTTATACTAAAAAATCTAACTCCACTATCAATGTGCGAAATATACTGCTCATCTATAAGTTTTGCATCATGGATGCGATGAGAAAAAGCGGCATTGATTATCGTTGTTTTATAGCCAAGCTCCACTAATTCTTTAGCAAAGAAAAAATGTCTAGCATCAAAGTCATCCTTGCCACCATTATAATGTCCAATAAACACAACACTTTTAGGCATTTAATATCTCTTTGACTATTATCTCACTTGCCATACCATTACCATATAAATTTAATTCCAAATTATTTTCATCAAAAGTTTTTATAGTTGAAAAGGCGGCTAAAATTTTATCTTTATTTGCGCCCACTAAAACATTTGCCTTACATTTTACAAGCTCTACCCACTCCGTTTCATCACGTAATGTAATACACTGCTTTTTAAAGAAAAATGCCTCCTTCTGAAGTCCTCCACTATCGGTCATTACAAAAAAGCAATTATCAATAAGCCATGTCATTTCCAAATAACCAACTGGCTCTATAATAGTAAGATTTTCAATATTTACATTTAAATTTTGCAATATATTATTAGTTCTTGGGTGAAGTGGCAAGATAACTTGGATATTTTTAGCTATATCATTTAAAGCTTCAAAAATGGCCTTAAGTCTAACCTCATTATCTGTATTTTCGGCCCTATGTATAGTGCAAAGTATAAATTTTTTATCAACATTCAAATTTGGCTTTTTTGCAAACTTTTTATAAAATATCGCCCCATCTTGCATTACATCGCCGCTTTTTATTATTTTGCAGTCAAATTTTTCAAAACCTTCGTTTTTCAAATTTTGCACTGCAGTATCAGTAGGACAAAGTAAAATTTGACTCACACGATCTGTCAAAATTCTATTGATCTCCTCGGGCATTTGCATATTAAAACTTCTTAGCCCAGCTTCAACATGAGCGAGCTTTATGTGCAGCTTTGAAGCAACTAATGTACCAGCTAATGTAGAATTTGTATCGCCATATACCATTATCATATCTGGCTTTTCACTAAAAGCTATCTCTTCTATTTTCTCCATCATCTGTCCGGTCATAGCACCATGAGTTTTACCTCCAATGCCCAAAAAATAGTTTGGCTTTGGTATCTGCATCTCATCAAAAAATATATCGCTCATATTTGCATCATAGTGCTGACCAGTATGAACTATAATCTCCTTGATGCTATCAAATTTGGATATCTCACGGCTCACCGATCCCGCTTTTATAAACTGTGGTCTTGCGCCTAAAATTGTCAGAAGCTTCATTTTAATAGGCCTTCATAAATATTAAACAATTTTTGCTCCTCAATTTGCCAATTGTATTTTTTAAAAACAACTCTTTTACCATTTTCTCCCATTTCTTGAGCTACCAATGGGTTTTGTATTATAAACTTTATACTTTCAGCTATCTCACTTGGACTAAACGGATCAACACAAATTCCACATCTATTTTTTTCAATAATTTCTTTCCAAAGTGGAAAATTTGAAGCTATCACTGGAATTCCTGCACTCATATATTCAAACATTTTTATAGGCAAAGAATCAAGATAATTCACAATAGGATATAAAACAACAAGGCCAGCTTTTGAAAATTTTAACACATTACAAACTCCTTTTCTATCCAAGAAACCATATTCTTTTACCTTTGCTTCTTCAATTAGCCCCCTAACATCTTTTGAAAAGCTAATATTGTCAAATTCTCCAACCAAATTTAGCATAACACCTTCTATGCTTTTAATAGCTTTTATAATCTCTATAACGCCTCTGACTCTAGAAATTCCACCTATATAACAAACTTCGTCTTTTTTTTCAGCCCATGATACGCTAGTTAGAAGCTCATTTAAAATAGGAAAGTTATTTATATCTATACAGTTTTTGTTTATTTTTAAAAATTTATCTCTAATATGTGGCGTAGCGGTAACAATATAATCAAATTTTTTACAAGCATACCTTTCATAAGAAGCATAAATGAAAGAAACAATATTTCTTAGATTTTTAGGTATCCACTCTTTTGATAAAATATCCTTATCTACATCTTCATGTGAATCAAATATAACTTTCTTCCCAAGTTTTTTAAGTTTTAGACCAACCGGCATTAACTCTGGATCATGTAAATGATAAATATCGCTATCTAGTTCAATAGCTTTTTTAAAAATTTTTCCAGTAATTTTTGTCATACGTGTAAATCTGTTACCAGCATTTACACCCACATCCAATATACTTAATCCATTTTTTATCTCATCACATTTGCCATCTGCAACAACCAAACTCACATTATAATTTTGTTTTTTTGCAAGAGAGCTACACATTTTTAAAAATATACGAGTATCATATCTAGGATGAGCTGAAGTAAGGTGAGAGATTTTAACGACCATTTTTTAGTTCCTCATAAACAGCAATCATCTTTCTTTCTTGAATTTCCCAAGAATTTTCTTTGGCAAACTTTAAGGCATTTGCTGTTAGAACTTCAAAATCCATCTGCAATAGCTTATCAATTGCATTATTTATCCCATATGGCGTATCTTCGTTAACCACTACACCAAGGTTATACTTTTTTACATTTTCGCCTAAATCCTTTAAATTTGATACCAGGACCGGAAGTCCAGCCATAGTATATTCAAAAAATTTATTTGGCATACAATAATAATAATTAAGGCAACTATTGTAAATATACGATACAGCAACAGTAGCAGCAGCAGTATAATCTAATAATTCATTTGGAGAAACTGCGACATGATAGAATATATTGCTATATTTATTTGCATAATCTTTAATAGTTTCTTCAAGCTCACCATATCCCATAAAAACAATCACTACAATATTATCTTTGCGAATTTTAAAGGCGTCCAGTAATAATTCAAGACCTCTACCGCGGCTTAACCCTCCTTGATAAAGCATAATTATAGAGCTTTGTTTAATAGAAAATTTCTCTCTAAAAATATCTGTTTTTTTTGGTTTAATAAATTTTGGAGAATTGTATAATATTGTTGATTTAACTGCATACATTTTATAATATTCATCCGCTATAGACTCACTAACAGTAAAACAAGCATCAGCATATTTGATTAGAAATTTTTCTAAAAAATATAGTAGCTTTATGGATAATTTACTTTGATGCGGCTTTTGATTTATTTCAAATTCATGCGCATCATAAACAATTTTAACTTTTTTATTAAAAAATATTTTTATCAAAATACCTATAGGCAAAGTATCAAGATCATTGCAATGGAGAATATCTGATTTTTTATATTCTTTTATAAATTTATATAAAAATTCCATATACTTTATTATTTGAATTATTTTATGCTTTGACCAATTTCTAGTTTTCAACCTAATTCTATGAATAGAAATGTTAGATACATTATCAAATTCTAATAGTGGCTCTTCATGAAGTGCAACAACCTTTACGCAATAGCCTTTATTTTTTAGAGTCTGGGCCTCTTTTAAAACTCTACTGTCGTTTTTAAAATTATTTAATACTACTAGTGTAACGCTAGTTTGCTTTAACATCATAAACTCTCTCCCAAACACTCACACAATAAAGACGCCACATTATGAGTATGTTCATGCTATTAAGCTTAAATTTTAAATGCTCCATATCGGCAACAGACTTAATAATATTAGAGCTTAATATATCCTCTTTCATTTTATCTTTGATGCTATTTAACCAAATATTATCAGGTGCATTAAAACCAAATTTATTTTTTCGCCAAACTACTTCATTTGGCAAAATGCTATCAATGACCTTTCTTAAGACATATTTACTCCACCCATCTTTAATTTTATATTTTGCATTTATGCTCAGAGAATTTTCTAAATTTACATAATCCACAAATGGAAGTCTGGTTTCGATAGAGTGTCTCATTGAGTTTTTATCCTCATATCTCAAAAGCGCTGGTAAATTTGTGGTAAAGATTTCATATTTTTGCATCTCATCTATATTGAAATATTTTTTTGACAAATTTCCCAAGAATAAAAATTTATTTTCAAAAGCTTTTAAAAAACTAACATTTCTTTTAATGTAAATTTTTCTTATCCCAAAAAATAAACTTCCAACTATATATTTCAATATCCCAAATAAACTCAATTTTGAGTTATTTTTATTTGACCTCATTATCTCTTTTAAACAGTACACTAAACCAAAATTTTTAAACATGTCTAAATAAATTGCTGGATAATACTTTTCATATCCAAGTAGAGTCTCGTCACCACCTTGGCCATCCAACATAACCTTACAGTTTAAATCCTTTGCTTTTTGCATAACAAAATACTGCATAAAAATAGATGGGCCACCAAATGGTTCCTCTTGCGTATAAACAACTTCCTGTATGTTATCAATAAATTTTTGTGTACTTGGCTCCACTATTTGTAAATTTAAGTCGCAATGCTGCGCCACCATTTGTGCATATATACTTTCATCTGTACTTTCCTCTATTGATTTTGCATGAATGGCTATAAATTTTTCCTCATCATTGGTATATGCCATAGAAGCAAGCGCTGCCACACTCGAGCTATCAAGCCCTCCGCTAAGACAAGTTCCGACTTTAACGTCCGATCTCAACCTCAATCTAATTGCTTTTTTTAAATTTTTTGAAACCGAATCTACGCTTTGAGTCTCATCTAATTTTTTATTATTTTCATTTAATGCTATATCATAATATTTTTTAATTTTAAAATTATGAGTTTTTAAATCATAAATCATATTATGAGCTTGCTCTAGCTTATAGATACCTTCAAAAAATGTTTCATTAGTATGTTCTAGCATACCAGTAGCCAAAAAATCAATTAGCAAGGTCTTGTTTACAAATTTGCCATTGCAGAAATTTAAAAGTTGTTTTATCTCGGAGCCAAATACAAATTTATCTTTTGTCTGCGTAAAATAAAATGGCTTTACTCCAAATCTATCTCTTGAACAAAACAATATATCTTCTTTTTTGTCATATATTGCAAAAGCCCACATTCCATTAAATTTTTCGACACAATCTTTGCCCCATCGATCATAGCTTGCTAAAATAACTTCGGTATCAGTTTTTGAGTTAAATTTATATCCAAATTCTTCAAGCTCTTTTCTTATCTCTAAATAATTAAAAATTTCACCGTTATATGTTATTGTATATTTATCTTCCATATAGCTCATAGGCTGATGACCATCTTTGCTAAGATCCAAGATAGATAGTCTTCTGTGCCCTAATGCAAAATTTTTGCCATAAAAAAAGCCCTCATCGTCTGGTCCTCTATGAACTATCAAATCATTCATATTTTTTATTTTATCTTTTGCCACGGCAACATTGCTCTTATTTATTATTCCACTTATTCCACACATTTAAAATCAACTTTCATATATATTTTGCACTATCTTTGCCACATTCAATGGATTGTGCCATTTATTTACATAATCAACAGAAGCTTGACTCTTTTTATATAATAAATCAATATTATCTAGGTATTTTGACAGTTCATCTTCTATGTTAAATGGATTTATATTTATAACACTATCCAAGATATCTTTAGACATATCTTTTGGGACAAACTTCAAATCCTCTTCTCTTATAAAAACACCAAGTGGCTTGCCCATCTTCATAACCTCAACACCAAAAGCACCATACCAGCCAGCTAAAATCTGATCTATCACAATATCTGCTTTTTTATAAAGAGCCAATGCATCTTGATGTGAAACATTTTCTATTACTTGAATTTCTATATTGTTATATTTTTTTTGTAAATTTGATAAGGCCTTCAATATATAAGATGTCCCCTTAAATCCTCTGTTGGTTGGAGAATGAACAATTTTTATTTTACCTTCTATCTCATATTTTTTATGCCTAATTTCATTCCATCCAGCTATAGTGTAAGGCAAAAAAGTTGTTTTTTCTTTCGGTAAGAAATGTATAAGATCTGGATTTAAAGAAAAAATATGATTAACATATTTTTCAACTTTCTCTAATTGTTTAACACGTCTTTTATCCATTATGCCACTATTACACTGTCCACCATTACAGTCATGTTCGTGACACGGAGAAAATGGAGTCCTATCAATTGTCTTATATTTTTGCCTAATATCACACCCATTATAGGTTATAATTTTTTTACCACCATAAAATGGCAAATCCAAACAATATAAATTATAACTAGCAAAATTTAGCAAAGAAGTTCCAAAGTTAAAATGGTAAATATCGTACTTATTGCGTATTTTTAAAAATTCATAAAATTTTCTGAAGGCTTTATAGTATTTGTTTTTGTCTTGCAAATTAAGGCAAGTATCACTTTTATAATTCAACCAATTATTTTCTTCAATAAGAACCTGACTGTCCATACCTAACATTCTCTCCGCCTGTGACAAACCCCAAGAATTACCACCTACAGATGTTGGAAGATGTAACACCCTCATAAAGCTTTTACCATTTTATTGATGCCATGAAATATATTTATTGTTGGCCTATCTAATTTTTCTACCATATTAGAAATATCACCTATCAGATCATTGCTATTAATATTACTTTGATAAAAAATAGGTTTTTTTCCAACTACTTCTCCTACTGCTTCAGCCAATTGCCTAATACTTACGATCTCCGCTCCAGCAATATTAAAAATATATTCTCCTTTTAAGTCAATGGTTTTTGCAACAATACGTGCAGCATCCAATATGCAAATAGGATTAATTCTTATTCCATCTATACCGTTTAAGATGATATCTTTTCCATCAATAACGTTATTAATTAATCTCGGAATCAACATTGTGCTAGTTTGTCCAACCCCATACATAAAAAAGGGTCTAAGAATAATAAATGTTTCAAAAAAAGGTGCAAAATTTTTTAAAAGCATTTCTGCAGCTAGTTTACTATTTAAGTAAAACCCCAGTTTATGGTTTGCGTCTATTTGAAAAAACTCCTTAGCAGGACATGTTTGGTTTGAATAAACTCCACCACTTGAAGCATAAATAAATTTTTTCACGCCATTTTTTACGGCCCATTGTATTATTTTATTTGGAGCATATATGTTAACATCCAACATATCATTGCTCCCATCCGGAAATTCTCTAAATCTATTTGACTGTGCCAAATAAAAAATAACATCAACTGATCTTGGTAACACATCAACATCAAAATTTGCTAAATCAGCCTCTACAACATTAACTTTAGTCCCTTCAAATTTTAGTTTATTTTTAACGACAGCAGATAAATCAGCAATATCCTTTAGAATATCCACCAGATATCTTCCAAGCAACCCATTTGCACCAACTATTAAAATATTCAACTACTCTCCTTTTATTGTGCTAAATACCGAACCAACCATTAACTCAAATGAAGTATACTCCCTTATTAGCAATAATCCATCCCTACAATTAACAACAAAATCGCCCCCACTAAATACCTCAACAATTTCACCAAAAGATGAACCATAGTAAATAATTCTGGTATCAAAAATTTGAGCCTTCCAAATTATAATTTTAGCACCATTACAAAATGTAAA
This sequence comes from Campylobacter concisus, assembly GCF_003048535.1. Taxonomy (NCBI): domain Bacteria; kingdom Pseudomonadati; phylum Campylobacterota; class Epsilonproteobacteria; order Campylobacterales; family Campylobacteraceae; genus Campylobacter; species Campylobacter concisus. Next base: position 16,337 of record NZ_PIRQ01000011.1, read on the forward strand.
CGCTCCAGGATATGGTTTTGTTAATGCCCTTATCTTATTATATACTTCATACACAGACATATTTTGCCAATCTATAATACCATCATCGGGAGTTCGCTTTGGATAATAACTGGAAAATCCAGATTGTTTTTTTGAAACAACATTTCCATTTAGAATAGCACCTAGATTATTTAATATCATTTTTCTAGATAAAATAGAAATTTTATAGTAAATAGTCTTGCAATCATCATACTCATTTATATCAAAATCCATTATATCTATAATATCGCCATCGTCAACACCTGCATTTAAATAAAACAAGTGAATTAAAAATCTTTTTTTATTTTGTATTATCGACCAATTTACAGGAGATCTTCCTCGCCCCTGCGGAAGCAATTCAGAACTACCATGAAGTCCTAGACCGCCAAACTTCAACAAGCGTAATATACAATCTGGAATAAGTCTTTGCCAACCACCCATGAGCATTAAATCAAATTTCTGAGAAGAAAAAAAATTCTGATCCTCAACAGACTTTAAATCATAAGACTTAGGATTGTATACCATAATAGATGAATCACCGACCAAGCAACTTAAATCTTTGTAGCCAGATACATTATATCTTTCGCTTTGCTCTTTATTGAGAGTAACTATACAACCAATTGATACCAAATTATTATCGATCAAAGGCTTATATAGATCATATCCATACTCTGTGCAGCCAACTAATACTATTTTTTTTTCGCTATTATCAAGCACTTTTCAACACCATATGCCCTTTCAGTATTTATAACTTGCTCTTGTTCTTGTTCAAAATTGCACTTTATAGCACTCATAAATTTTTCTTCAGTATTATTACCATAAGCCATCCACCAAATAGGGTGTATCAATACTTGGATCTTGGAATATTTGCCGCTAGTGATTATATCAATAATGTTTTCTTTAAAAACCATATTAGAGTCAGAAATATATTTTATATTACCAAAGTAATCCCTATCATAAGTATTGATTTGTTTGATTTTTATAAAATTATTTATTATCTTTTCTGATGGCTGATGAAATGATACCACATTAATTTTTGTATCAAAATTTTTTTCAAGCATTAATATCTCACTATCTATAAGCTCTTGTAAACTAACACTTTTAGAATAATATCCCTCATCATAATGCAATCCAATATTATGCCCCATACCTATGATCTGCCTTACAATAAAATCATTGGCTCTACTAAATAGATTATAAAACGGGCTTCTAACCATAAAAAAATACGTTGATTTTACATCTAATTTATATTCTAATTTTGCCATATCTAGTGCCAATTTTGGACTTACATCTATATCATGCCTTAAAATACAACATTTGTCATTTAAATTATCAAAATAACTAAATGAAAAACCATTTTTTTTAAACTTATCAAGTAACATGCTATAAAATTTACAGTCAAACAAAATATTACCCCTCATCTGCCACTAATTTTAGATCTTACTTTATTATAAAGCAACTTAAGCAATATCTTTTCTTCCCTAGTAGTAACCAATAAAGTAATAGTAAAAAGTAAAAATAATGCAAAAATACATTTTATAATAAAATTAAACAGAGAGATTTCATAAAAAATATTTCTCAAAACATAACTAATAAAGATTATAAATAGTAAAACACAAATTTTCCTAACTATGCCATATGAGATGCAGTAGAATTTATTTGAAATAACACCATACAGAGAAGCTCCAAAAAAAGAGCTTAATAGCGTCGAGAAAACGGAGCCATATAATCCATAGTATGGTATCAAAGTGTAATTTAGAGACGTGTTTAAAACTGCTGCTACTAAAGCAATTATAAGAGTATATATAGTTTTTTGAGATAAAAATATTCCAGGAAAAAATACATACATAGTTGAGAAAAACATTACCATAACAAGCCATGGAATAAAATTTGCTGACTCGTAAAAATCATTAGTTACAAAAACAAACAAAACATCATTTGAAAACAAAATACTGGCACAAACAATAAATATAGCACATACTGAAAAAAAACTAAATATAATTGATATATCTTTTTTAGTTTTTTGATCTTTATAATATTTAGACACCAATGGCATTATAGCCCACTGAAAACCAACCATAACAAGAGAAACAACTGATGCAAACCTGTATGCTATACTGTAAATTCCAAGTTCTTTCAATCCAAGTAAATTACCAATTGCTACTCTATCTATACTATTTGCAATAAAAATAGATATACTAGAAAAAACAAATGGATAAGAAAATTTAATAAGCTCTTTAAATTTACAAAAATTAAAAAGCATAGAGTAATTATTTCTTGAATAATAAAAAGCAAGAATAATTGAAGTAGCGTTAGCAAGTATTTGTGCGATCAATAAAGAGAATAATTCAAAACCACATAATAACAGCGGTATAGCAATAATGGCAATACACAAAGCATTTACCACAGAGGTTATTATATTATACAGTGGCTTAATTTCCCACTTAAGAATTCCTTGGATAAAATAAAATATTCCATTTGTAAAAACAACAAAACAGGCAATAGAGAAATACTTAAAATTATCACCATTAAAAATCAATAAAGTCAACTCTTTACTAAAAAATAAGGCAAAAGTTAAAAAACAAGTATAAGTAAATAAAATAAATATAAATGCTGTAGAAACATATTCTCTCCGATCGATATCACTAGAAGATTGATAAAACCTAGCAATTGCAATTGAAATTTCAAATGTTAGGAGTATGTTAACAATATTAGAAGCAATAAATATCAAATCAAATAGTCCATAGTCCTCAGCAGTAATATATTTGGTATATATTGGCAACAGCACAACAGACAAACCTTTTGTTATAATGTTGCCAATAATATAAATAAGACTATTAGAAAGCAATTCCCTTTTCATTAATTTTAATAGATAGCAACTGCGTACATTATTGAATTTGAAAAAGGCACTATTTTAGTGTCAACAACAGAACCACCCAGGCTTTTTATATATTTATCTATCGAAGATCGCGTAAAATAATGGAAATGCAAATCATCTAATGGAATTTTATTATTCAGTTTGTATGATCTTTTCCTCATTGCTTTATATAATAGAAATAAGTATAAAGGTGTTTTAATCATTTTAATAATTAGATCTTTAAAATTTAATATTTTAAAATGTTCAAAAAATTTATAAATAGATTGTCTAGCCACCAAATCACAATCATGCAAACCAATCCAAAAAAAAACGATACCATTTGGTTTTAATACTTTCCTAATTTCATCTTTTACATCTTCTAAATTTTCAAAATGATCAAGACTGGTACTAAAGATCAAATAATCAAATTTATGATCCAAATATCTATTTAGGCCTTCAAATTTTCCATTTATAAACAAATACTCTCTGTCTGTTTTATTGACATCAAATGGATCAAGTCCAACATATGATAAAAATCCTATATTCTTTAATTTATTAAAATATATAGGATACGTTTTAGATATGCCACATCCTACATCAAGTACAAATTTATGTTCCAAGTTACCAATTATATTCAAAGATATAAACGCTTGAAATTCATTCATTAAAAAAATTATTTCATCTGAATGTTTTCCGAATACATGAGTATCCATATACTGATCAATACTAGCATCTTGTTTTTCGAGTTGCACAGTATCTTCTATTAACTCTGTTGTAATGTAGGTACTGGCTATGTCTTCATTAGTAAAACCAACATTTGTTAACTTGTATTTTTCTTTTTTATCACACATAAATATTGTTCCATTCTTCAAAATTTAGTAAACTCCAAATAAAAAGTCTTCTATTTTGCCTACCGTTTAAATGTTCTTCCAATAATCTTTCAACGGTTTTTTTATCAAAATAATTGTATATTCTAGCGTTTTTATTTAAAATTTTTGTTTTAACAAACTCCATACTATCCCCCCTAAACCAACTTTCATCAGGAGAACTAAATCCTTGTTTGATAGCATTGTTTATCTCACTTGGTATATATTTTTTCATAGCTTTTCGTAGTATCATTTTCCCATCATTTGTCTTTTGCAGCTTTCCTATGGAGTTTTCATCTACATTTACAACATTTTTTAAATTCCGAAGTTTGAATCTTACTGGTATTTTCTGAACAAAATCAACCAAATCATTGTCTAAAAATGGCACTCTAGTTTCTAGAGAATGTGCCATTGATAACTTATCTTCAACTACTAAAAGTCCGTGTAAAAAAGTTTTAGCTTCAAAATATAATGAATGATTTATATACTCCTCTGGTGTTTGCCCTGTTTTCTTATCTATAAAAATGTTTGCAAAAATATCTCTAGTCCATACATTCTCAACATCTTTTGCAATTGGTAAAAAAAGCTCCTTTAGATCCTTATTTGGCAAAAGCCTCTTCCAAAAACCATAGTATTTATCCACATAATCATCGAAATTTATATTATTTACAGCCCTATAATACCTCCAAGGATATCCGGCAAATAACTCGTCGCCACCAGCACCCCCTAGAACAACCTTAGAAAATTTACTAGCGAGTTTTGCCGCATAATAATTTGGGTAGCTCTGTCCAACTCTAGGTTCCTCAAGATGATAGGCAAAATCATTTAAACATCTCTCCATATCACCAGACTTTAAAACCATCTCATAGTGTTCTGTTTTAAATTTGTATGACATGTATTCAGACTTTGATCTTTCATCAAATCCAAGCTCTATACCATTTGCACTATTTAGATCAAAGCCTACAGTAAAAGTATTTAACCAAGGAATATTTTTAGCAGCAATAGCCACTATAGAGCCACTATCTAAACCTCCGCTAAGATAGCTACCAATTGGCACATCGGCAACCAACTGCCTCTTAACTGCTTGGTTAAAAAGTCTATCTAGTTCCTCTATACACTCTCTTTCATCTTTAAAATTTTCTTCTTTAAAGTTAAAGTCCCAAAATTTAATATTTTTAATATCTTTAGTTTTTAAATTTATATCAAGAAAATGTCCAGCCTCTAAAATTTGTATATTTTTATGAAGAGTTTTATTCGTAAAAATATTTTGGAAAGTAAAATATTCCAGCAATGCTTCTTTGTCAACTTGTGTTTCATAGTCTTTGTATCTTAAAATAGCTTTTATTTCACTTGCAAAAATAAGAGTTTTATCTTTGGTTAAATGATAATAAATAGGCTTTATGCCATAGCGATCACGTGCAAGAATAATACGTTTTTTAAAGTTATCATATATACAAAAAGCAAACATACCGTTAAATTTCTCGATACATTTTTCACCCCATTCTATATAAGCATATACAATAACTTCTGTGTCTGTATTACTTTTGAATTTGTGCCCTATTTTTATCAACTCATTTTTTATTTCTTGAAAATTATAAATTTCACCATTATAAACAACCCAAATATTTTTAGATAAATCACTTATGGGTTGATGACCGGCATAGCTTGTATCAAGTATTGCAAGCCTCCTATGCCCCAGAAATAAATCATAATCATGGGAATATAATTCCCTTTTCATAGAATCAGACTCAATAGATGGAAGCATGCCGTCTATATTTTTGAATTCATCATCGGTTAGATTTTGAAAAAAAGATAATTTGTAGTTACGGTGTCTAGAGCCAGTATGAAAAAATAAATATCCCGCATCATCAGGACCCCTGTGAGCAATACTATCGGCCATGGGCTTTGCACAATCAACAAGAATACTTTTAGAATTTAATGAAACTGCACCAACAATACCACACATTTTATACTACTACCTCTTTAAATATTCTTCATCTTGTTTTAAAAATTTACTATACTATGCTCATGCAAACAATGTTTATTGTGTAAATGTAATAAAGATACTAGAAATATATTTTAGTTTATACATATTAATCACAAACTCATTTAATTTTTTAATAAAAACACTTTAATAATAGAATTAATCCTATACTAGATTTGCCTAAAAATAAATATTGAAATCAAATCTTAGTTTTTACTATTATTTATATCCATTTTATGTTTATATTTCTCTCTGTCGTATCATTTAAAAACTAAAAATACTACCTACCCTATAATCCCATTTGCTTCACGCCAAGCAATCAACTTTTTAAGGCCTTCCTCTAATGAGTATTTATATTTAAACCCCAATTCTCTTTCTGCTTTTTCTCTTGAGCCTATACGATTTTGAACAAGTTGTCTAGCATCATCTGCACTATATGGTATAAATTTTATTTTTAAATTCGAGTTTTTAAGTCTAAGCATCGTTTCACAAAGTGTTTTTATTGTAGTTTGCACTTCTGTACCAACATTATAAAAACTAAATTTCACATCCGATTTAAGAGCAAGTACATTACATCTTGCAATGTCTTCAACATATATAAAATCATAAGCTTGAGACCCATCGCCATTAATAGACGGTTCCTCATTTCTGTCTATTTTATTTAAAACAATGGGTACAACTCCACTATATACAGCATGCTGATCCTGTCCGGGACCATATACATTCATATATCTAAGTCCTATAATTTCCAAACCATATCTATCATTATAAGCAGTACACATGGCTTCGCCAGCTATTTTTGTAGCTCCATAAAAATTTTTATTATTAAAAGGATGTGTTTCCTTCATAGGGACTTCCACTGCATCACCATACACAGAAGCAGATGAACTATAAATTAGTTTTTTAACTTTATGTTTTACACAAGCCTCAAGTACATTAAATGTACCAGCTATATTTACATCAAATGCAGTCCTTGGAAAATCTTTACAATGCAGAAGCCACATGGCAGCAAGATGAAAAACATAGTCTACCCCCTCCATTGCTTTATCCAAGATATCAATTTCTCTAACATCACCACCATATGAGAAAACATGACACCTTGGGTCTTTAAGACTTTCTCTTATATTATCCAATTTTCCACGAGCAAAATTATCGTAAACTATAACCTCTTTAACTGGTTCCTTAAGAAGCTCACTTACAACAAATCCCCCTATAAAGCCTGCTGCACCTATAACCAAAACTCTAGCGTCTTGTAGCTTATTATTATTCATTTTTACATCCTATTTATTTTAAATTTTCTACAATAAATTCAATTTCCACATCTTTTAAATATGGATTCATAGGTAAGCTCATTATCTCATTTGAAATCATTTCCGCTATAGGAAAGTCCCCAGACTTATATCCCAAATATTTAAAACACTCCTGCAAATGAAGTGGCATAGGATAATGCACTGCTGTTGGTATGCCCACCTCTTTTAATTTTAATTGTATTGCATCTCTATTTTTTACTCTAATAGAATATTGTGCCCAGGCGGATTTGGCTCTACTATCAATATAAGGTAATATGACATCTTTTCCATGCAAGGCATTTGTATATTTTGATGCCACATCTTGCCTTAATGTCAAATCTTTTTTATAATGCGCAAGTTTCACAAGTAAAACAGCTGCTTGAATCGTATCTAGTCTACCACCAATTCCAATATACTGATGATGATATCTTTTTGACTGACCGTGTAAACGTAGTGACCTTATTTTTTTCGCCAAATTTTCATTATTTGTAAAAATAGCACCGCCATCACCATAGCAACCAAGTGGTTTAGCTGGAAAAAATGATGTCGTAGCAATATCACCAAGAGCTAAATCTTTAATCTCATTGAATGTTGATCCAAAACTTTGAGCACCATCAACTATAACTTTAAGGTTATATTTGTTGGCAATATTTAAAATTTCATCCATATCTGCAGGTTGACCATAAAGCGAAACTGGAAGTATAGCTTTCGTTTTTGATGTTATGGCTGCTTCTATTTTATTAGCATCTATATTATAAGTTTTTTCATCAATATCAACAAAAACTGGTTTTGCTCCAAGCAAAGCAATCATTTCAGATGTTGCTATAAAAGTAAAAGGTGTTGTAATAACTTCATCGCCTGGCTTAATATCAATAGCCATTAGAGCCATTAAAATGGCATCTGTTCCACTACTGCAACTTATAGCATATTTTACACCTATATACTTCTCAAGCTCTGCTTCAAATTCAGAAATCTCACTACCCATTATAAAATTGCAATTTCTAGCAACCTTTAAAATAGCTTCTTCAATCTCATCTTTATAAAGTTCATGCTGATAGGTTAAATTTGCAAAATCTATATTCATATTTACTCTTTCACTACTATTAAATTTTCATCAATAACTTTATAACTACTACCATCAAAATCATCAACAGATAAACCACTACTATCAAATTTAAGTGTATTGCCTGCCTTGCTAACCCAACCTATTTGCCGCGCTGGCACACCAACCATAAGTGCATAAGGCTTTACATTGCGATTTACAACAGCGCCACTCCCTATAAGTGCATACTCGCCAATAGTAACACCGCAAACTATAGTAGCATTTGCACCAATACTACAACCTTTTTTTAGATGTGTTTTCTTAAATTCTTCTTTTCTAACTATAAAAGCGCGTGGATTTATTACATTAGTAAAAACCATAGATGGCCCCAAAAAGACATCGTCGTCTATTTCAACACCCTCATATATTGAAACATTATTTTGTACTTTTACACCATTGCCGATTTTAACATTTGGTCCAACAACACAGTTTTGCCCAAATGAACAATTTCGACCAATGACGGAATTAGTCAAAATGTGAGAAAAATGCCAAATTTTTGTTTTTTCACCAATTGTCGCACCACTGTCTACAAAACAGCTTTCATGAGCAAAATATGACATTATTCTACTACCTTTTTACAAAAAGGATGATATTCTCCTTTTAATCCAATGGGCGACATTTTTCTTATATTTGAAACAATATTAATAGAGTTTCTTGCCTCATCTAAGCCAAAACCTTCTCCTGAAAGAATATGTTCGTAACTTTTTGTGTGCAAATCAGTGAAACCATCAGAAAATTCTACTTCATCACCATCGACTTTAATACTTCTAAAGGTCCTTTTTCCGCCATCTTTTACATTCTCTGGAATATAATCATAGTTGACAGATAAAAACCATCTAACATTTGCATTTTTAAGTCTCATATATCCTGCATTTGTATCAGGTTGCTTAAGATGGACTATATTTTCTTCTATAGGTCCAAAGATCCAAGAAAGCATATCAAAGAAATGTACACCAATATTTGTTGCAACACCGCCTGATTTATCTTCATTGCCTTTCCATGATATAAAATACCATTTTCCACGAGATGTTAAATATGTTAAATCTACATCATAAATTCTATCTGGGTTTTGCGAAAGTTCTTTTGAAATTTTATTTTTTAGTGCTACAATCGAATCATGAAGCCTAAGTTGTAAAATATTAAAAACTTTTTTACCGCTTTCTTCTTCAATTATCTTTAATTGATCTATATTATGAGGATTTAAAACCAATGGCTTCTCACAGATAGCATTTGCTCCACTCCTTAAAGCAAAACGAATATGACTATCGTGCAAGTAGTTTGGAGTAGTAATTGCAATATATTCTATCTTTTTATTACCATTTCTTCGCCATTTATCTACAAACCTATCAAATCTCTCATACTCGGTAAAAAAATAAGCTTGCGGAAAATAACTATCCATTATTCCTATTCCATCATATGGATCTAAAGCTGCAATTAGTTCATTTCCAGTATCTTTAATAGCCCTCATATGTCTCGGAGCTATGTATCCACTAGCGCCTATTAATCCAAAATTTATACTGCTCATTTTAATAGTCCTTTTTAATTAAATTTTTAAACTTTTACATCCTATCTTTAGCTGTAATTCCCATTATATTAAATGCTGTTTTTATCGAGATAGCAACAACTGCAAAGACTTTTAGTAAGCTATCTTCGTTTTCGTTTCCAACCACACGGTTTTCGTTATAAAATTTATGAAAACTAGCAGCCAACGACTTTAGATAGTCTGGTATCTTTTGAAGCTGCCTTGAGATAAAAGCGTCCTCTAAAATTTCAGGTAAGATTAGCGCCTCAAAAAGTAAATTTTTAGCATTTTCATCTAGGCATTCAAAGTTTGCATTGATTACATCTTGAACATTTTTCCCAGCCTTTGCGAAGACTTGATTTATCCTAGCATGAGCATAGTTTATATAAAAAATCGGATTTGAGCTGTCCTCTTTTTTAAGCTCATCTACGTCAAATTCCAAACTACTCGTGTTTGCCTTGCTTATAAAGATAAATCTAAGCGCCTCAGCACCGATCTCACTTACGATATCGCTCATCAGTACAGCATTACCAGCGCGCTTGCTCATCTTGTATGGCTTGCCATCTTTTAGCAAACTAACCATCTGCATAAGTATCACTTCAAGCTTATTTTCATCGTATCCAAGGAAATTTATCGCAGCCTTTAGCCTTGCAATATACCCGTGGTGGTCAGCACCCCAAATGTTTATGTAGTGATCGAAATTTTTCTCAAATTTGGCGTTATGATAGATGATGTCGCCAGCTAGATATGTCGGTCTACCATCATTTCTAACCACAACCCTATCGTTATCATCGCCAAGTGTGGTCGAAGCGATATAAGTAGCACCCTCTTTTTCATACATTTGATTTGAACGTTTTAGCTTGTTTATAGTTGGCTCTAGGCCATCATAAAGAGCTTTCTCGCTAGCCCAGCTCTCTATAAATATCCCAACGTCCGCTAAATCTTTTTTGATAATCTCAAGCACGATATCCTTGCCAAACTCGGCAAGCTCGAGATTTCTGCTCTCGTCATAAAAAATTTCCTTGCCAAATTTCTCATTTGCAAGCTTAGCAATATCTAAAATATAATCCCCGCGGTAGTATTTCTCTGGATAGACAACGCTTTCGTTAAAAAGCTGCTCTTTTGCCGCAAGTGATATCGAAGTGCCAAGTAGGTCGATTTGATTACCAGCATCGTTTATATAGTATTCTGTTGAGATAGCGTAGCCAAGTCTTTTACCAAGTCTTGCCAAAGTATCACCGTAAACTGCGCCTCTAACATGTCCGATGTGAAGTGGCCCAGTTGGATTTGCACTAATGTATTCTATTAAGTAGCTATCTTTTTTCGCATCTTCTTTTGCAAAATTTTCGCTATCTAGCAAAATTTGCTTTGAAATTTCATCTAAAAACTCGCTTTTTAGCTTGAAATTTAAGTAGCCATTTACTGCACTAGCTTCAACTATTTTGCTATCACTAAATTTATCAGCAAACTCGCTAGCTATCATGGCTGGTGACTTTCTTAACTCCTTTGCTAGGCTAAAAAGTGGCGTAGCATAGTGGGCTAAATTTTTATCCTTTGGCTTTTCAAGCACAAATTCACGCTCTAAAACCTTTGAAATTTCAGCTTTTATTTTATTTTTCAACTCTAAAACCTATGCGTTTTTAGTTGTTTCTTCTATTTTTTGGCTATCGGCATTCTCTTCTTTATGCTCGACTTTCTCACTTTTTTCAGGTGTTGTATCTTCCATCTCAGCCTTAAAAGTCTTTATGCCTTTGCCTAGTCCTTTTGCAAGTTCTGGGATCTTCTTTGCTCCAAAAAGTAAAACAATAATCGCTAAAACAACTAGCCAGTGACCAATACTAAAAGAACCCATTTTTTCTCCTCAATAAATTTTTCAAAATGTTATCATAAATTCCTGAATTTCTAGCAATCTATCCACTCATCAATAACGCGTCTTAAGTCTATTTTCGCGCTTTTTAGCCTCATCGCTCTAAGAATTGATTTTAATCCTTTATAACTCTTTTCAATGTCATCATTTACCAAAAAATAATCATATTCTAAGATGTGCTCCATCTCACCAACCGCGTTCATTAGGCGATTTTCTATCGTTTCGTCGCTATCAGTTCCGCGGTTTTTCAAGCGTTTTTTAAGCTCTTTTTTATTTGCAGTCGTGATAAAAACTGAGGTTATGTAGCTTCTAAATTTTTCAAGTGCGATGTGAAAGCCTTGCACGTCGATATCAAATATAACTATCTTCCCAGCCTCAAGTGCTGCCAAAACTGGTTTTAGGCTCGTGCCATAATAGTTTTTATGTACCTGCGCCCATTCTAAAAATTCACCCTTTTCTATGCCGCTTTTAAACTCATCTTCTTTTATAAAATAGTAATCCACTCCATCGACTTCGCCTTCTCTTTTTGCCCTTGTCGTGCTTGAAATAGAAAAATAAAGATCCTTCTCTTCCTTTAAAAGACGGCCCAAAAGCGTACTTTTCCCACTTCCGCTAGGCCCAGAAATTACTAAAATTTGTCCTTGCAACTACTTTTCCTCAAAACTTATATTTATCTTTATATTCATATCTTTTAGCACATCTCTTAGCGAGCTTTCATTTAACGACTCATGGACATGTTTTGTGATCTTTTTGGTTAGCTCTTCTTTATAGTCAGCATCGATTTTTGTTTCATCGCATGAGCTAGTTTGTGGTGCATTATTTAATCCAAATGCTGCTTGCATCGTATTTTCATCTATTTCTTCAATAGACGCTACATCAAAATTTGGGCTACCCAACGTCTCTTCTTTAAAATTTTCTTCCTCAAATGTCTCATCTACCATACCTAGATCTTCTTGAGCAAGGACTTCTTCAGAAATTTCTTCATGATCTTCTTCGGCTGGCTCTTTTTCAAGGTCTATATCTTCATCCAAAGAAATGTCCTCTGCTTCTTTGGTAGATTCTTTATCTATATCTTCCTCTAAATTTTGACTAGCTTTATCTATCAAATTTGCCTCGCTGCTTTCAGGCTCAAAATTTTCATCACTACCAAAATCAGTCTCTAGCTCATCAAAATTTTCGTTATCTTCGCTAGGTTCTTCGTTTAGCTCTTTATCCAAAGATTCGATCTCACTGAGCTCTTTTTTACTTTGGCTTATATCATCTACAAAATCTTCATTAAGCTCGGCAGTTTCTAAATTTTGAGAATTTTGCTCGACCATTTTATCAAGTTCGTTTTTAGCCTCTTCATCTGCCAAGTCGCTCTCGCCCATATCATCTATCTCATCCACAAGTGAACTAAGCTCATCAAAGTCATTGCTATGCTCTTCTTTTGTCATAGGCGGCTCATTGTTTTGTTCTAAGGATTTGTCTATATCTTCTGAATCAGCCATATATTTGCTAGCTATGTCATTTATAATATCATCATCTATGAGTTCAGTGTCTGTTTCATTAAAACTGATATCTTTATCCTTTAAATCCTCGGTCTCTAGTTCACTTAGCTCCTCTTGTAAAAACTCATCATCTAAAGCCTCATTATCAAATTTATCTGCCTCATCATCTTCTTTTGCTAAATTTTCAAGACCCATATCAATTTCTGGAAGTTCAAAATTTTCTAAATCATCAAAGTTTTTATTGCTTTCGTCAAAGTCATCAAAATTTGCAGGCTCGTCTAGCCCAAGCTCTGGCTCTGCTTCACTGCCAGAATCTCTATTTTGTTCAAACAAACTAATAAATTCCGTTGGCAAAAATGGTTTTTCAAGCATAACGTCAGCAAAATCTGGCTTTTCACCGCCTCTAGGTGCTAGATACATTATATTTTGATTTAAATTAACATCGCTACTATCCATATCACTATCGATGATAATATAATCAAATTGATCTCCAACACTATTAATATCGTCAAATTCGCTATATTCTATGCCTAGCTTATTTAGACTTAGCGTTATAAGGCGAGAAACTGCTGGGTTTTTATTTACTAGCGCAACTTTCATAATCCCTCCTTGAAGCACTTGAGGCTGTATTTTATGATAAATTTCATTGCTATTTACTTAAAAAAATAGTGCTGGCATATCGTTTAAAATTTGAACCATCATATCAGTTATGATTTTTACAATGCCGGCTAAAATAGCTATCAAAACCGAAAAGCCGATACTTACCTTAATAGGATAACCAACAACTAATAGGTTAAATTGTGGCATAGTTTTCATAAGCATGCCAAAAATAGCATCTGAAAGTATAGAAAGCGCGATGATAGGGAAAGCCAGAACAAATCCAAACATAAAAAGATTACCAAAGAGCTTTAGGGCGTAGCTCATCACACCACTTCTTGGATAAAAATCTCCAAGCGGTATAGCAGAAAGTGAAGTGGAATAAAACTGTAATATCAAATGATGCCCATCAAGCATCAAAAATGCAAGAAGCGCGATAAAATTTAGAATATTTGCAATTACTGGCGAATTTGTACCAGTTTGTGGATCAAGCACTGAAGCCATCGAAAAACCCATGATCATTGAGATCTGCTCGCCAGCCATTTGAAGTATTGCAAAAACGATATTTAGCAAAAGCCCAGCGCAAAGTCCGAGCATAGCCTCACTTAAAATTTCCATAATCAAAAAATTTATAGTATGCTCATGGGCGTGTGAGAGCGGGAAAAGTACGACACAAAGGGCGAAAACTAGCAAAGTTTTTATGCTAAGCGGGATTTGATTGTGAGAAAAGAATGGAAAAAACACAATAAGCCCACTAAGACGTGCAAAAAGGAGCATGAAGGTTATGACTTTATCCGCTCCAAAAAACTCGACTAGCTCCATTCTTTTATATTAACGCCTCGTCCATCTCAGTTGGAATTTCAAGCCCCATGATCTTTAAAACACTAGGAGCGATGTTGTTTAGACCGCCATTTTTTACCTTTTTTACGCCATCAGCCATCACAAAACAAAAGACATCATAGGTAGTGTGGTTTGTCAGTAGCTCGCCGCTGCTATCGCGCATCTCTTCGCAGTTTCCGTGATCGCTCGTGATGATCATCGCATAGTTTTTCTCTTTTGCCTTAGTGCAAATTTCTCCAAGAGCCGTATCTACTGCCTCTACCGCCTTTATAGCGGCCTCGTAATTTCCAGTGTGTCCTACCATATCGCCATTTGCGAAATTTACCACGATGAAGTCTTGCTCGTCATCCATACCTTTTAGCACGGCTTTGCAAACTTCTGCTGCGCTCATCTCTGGCTTCTCGTCGTAGGTTTTTACCTTTGGGCTAGGGATGAGCACCCTTGTTTCATTGCTGGCTAACTCCTCGACGCCACCATTAAAGAAAAATGTGACGTGGGCATATTTTTCAGTCTCAGCCGTGTGAAGCTGCCTTAATCCAGCCGCTGCTATGACCTCGCTTAAGGTATTTTTTATCTTTTCATTTTTAAATAGCACATCAAATTTAAAATTTGCGTCATATTCGGTCATAGTGATTAAATTTTTGATAGCAAAAGGTCGCTCAAACTCGCCAAATTTCTCCTCGCCTAGAGCCTGGCAAATTTCTCTTGCTCTATCATTTCTAAAATTTACAAAGATCACGCCATCATCTTTGCCTATGCCTTTAAAGCCATTAAAGCTTGCTGGCTTTACAAACTCGTCAGTCACGCCCTCGTCGTAGCTTTTTTGCAGATACCCACTTGGCGATAAGCTGCTTAAATTTGCTCCATTTACCAAGCTATCATAAGCCTCTTTTACGCGTTCCCAACGTTTATCTCTATCCATCGCGTAAAATCTTCCACAAACGGTAGCAACTTTAAATTTAGCCTCCAAGCTTTTTATAAAATTTAGACCACTATTTGGGCTAACATCGCGTCCGTCGGTGATAGCATGGGCAAAAACTTCGCAACCATTTTTGCTAGCAAGCTCGCACATGCCATCAAAATGCTCCATATGTGAGTGCACGCCGCCGTCGCTATAAAGCCCTATAACGTGGACTCTTTTACACTTTTTAAAAAGAGCTTTTAAAGCTTCATTTTCTGCTAACGAGCCATCAGCAAAGCTACGTGAAATTTTGACCAAATTTTGATATAAAACTCGACCGCTTCCTATGCACATGTGCCCTACTTCGCTGTTTCCCATCTGCCCTTCAGGTAGTCCCACAGCGTTTCCAGATGTCTTTATGAGCGAGTTTGGAATTTCTTTAAAAAATTTATCGTAGTTTGGCTTTTTAGCCGCCTCAAATGCGTTAAATTTAGCGCTTTTATTAAATCCAATACCATCAGTTATTATTAAAATAGTTTTTTGACTCATTTTGAAAATTTATCCTTAATTTTAGATAATTTTTAAGGCCATTATACTAAAATTGCTTTTTTTAAAAATAAAGGCTCCCATGTTTTACTATATCTATGAAATTTTAAATTTTAATATCTTTCAATACATCACCGTCCGTGCTGGTATCGCTTTTTTCATCGCTTTTGCACTCACAACTTATTTGATGCCCAAATTTATCGCTTGGGCAAAGACAAAAAACGCCGCCCAGCCTATCTACGAGCTTGCCCCACAAACCCACCAAAAAAAGGCCAAAACGCCGACTATGGGCGGACTTGTATTTGTTTCTACAGCCGTGATTGCTGTGATCATTTGTGCAAGGCTAGATAACACATTTATTCTAGCTTCACTTTTTTGTCTAGTTGGCTTTACTTTGCTTGGCTTCAAAGATGATTACAGTAAAATTTTAGGCGCTAAAAATCACGCTGGCCTAAGCCCAAAAGCAAAGCTCTTTTTCCAGTTTTTAATAGCCTTTATAATTTCTGTTTTTTTATATGCGAGTCACGAGCTTAGCACCGAGTTTTATCTACCTTTTTTTAAGCAACCTATTTTAGATTTAAAAATTTTTGCCATTTTCTTTTGGACACTGGTCATAGTCGCTGCATCAAATGCCGTAAATTTAACAGACGGACTTGACGGGCTAGCTACTGTGCCATCGATATTTTCACTTTTAACACTTGGCGTTTTTGCTTATATCTGCGGACACGCTGTCTTTAGCTCATATTTACTCTTGCCAAAGATAATAGGCGTTGGTGAAAGCGTTGTTGTCTCTTCAGCCCTAATTGGCTCATTAATGGGCTTTTTATGGTTTAACTGCCATCCAGCCGAAGTCTTTATGGGCGATAGCGGTAGCTTAAGCGTTGGAGCATATATCGGTTTTATGGGCGTTGCGACCAAAAACGAAATTTTACTCATTATCATCGGCCTTATCTTTGTGGTTGAGACCCTAAGCGTCATCTTACAAGTGGGCAGCTTTAAAATTTTTAAACGCAGAATTTTTCTCATGGCGCCTATACATCACCATTTCGAGATAAAAGGCTGGGCAGAAAATAAGATCATCGTTCGCTTTTGGATAATCGCACTTTTAGCAAATCTAATCGCACTAACTGCGCTAAAGATCAGATAAGGAAAGCCATGAGAAAATCACTATTTGGCTACGGTGGCACGATAAAAGCGATCGCAAAAAATTTTACAAAAGATGGCCTTTGGGATATCTATGATGATAAATTTAGTGAAATTTCAAAAGATGAGTTTGGCAATACTCTTTTGCCAGTTAGCGAATTTGATCCAGCAAAAAGTAGCCTAGAGATACCAAGTCCGGGCATTCCGCCTCATCACAAGCTTATTAAAAAAGCTAAGAATTTAGTTAGCGAGTATGACTATTTTTATGAAATTTATAAAGAAAATCTGCCATTTAATATCTGGATAAGCGGTACAAATGGCAAGACTACGACCACAAAGATGACACAGCACCTACTAGAGAGCAAGGGCTCGGTAATGGGCGGCAACGTTGGCATCGCGCTGGCAAATTTAGACTCAAACGCTAAAATTTGGATACTTGAGACTAGCTCATTTACACTTCACTACACAAATCACGCTACACCTGGTATCTACGTGCTTTTGCCGATCACTCCAGATCATCTAAGCTGGCATGGCGACATGAGCGAGTACGAAGAGGCTAAGCTAAAGCCGCTTGCTAACATGAGCGAAAGTAGCGTGGCGATAGTGCCTGAAATTTATGCCAATACGCCAACAAAGGCAAAAGTGATCGCTTACAAAGATGAGAGCGATCTGGCTAAATTTTGTGGTGTAAGCGTAGATGATATAAATTTTAAAACGCCATTTTTACTTGATGCACTGCTTGCATTAGCGGTGGAGAAAATTTTATTTGACCGCTGCGAAGTGGAGCTTTTAAATACCTTTGTTATTGAAGCAAACAAGCTCGAAGAATTTAGCGATAAAAATGGCAAAACCTGGGTCAATGACACAAAAGCGACTAACATTGATGCGAGCATACAGGCTGTAAAACGCTACAAAGATCATTTCATACATCTAATACTTGGCGGCGATGATAAGGGTGTTGACATGACGCCACTTTTTGAAGACTTAAAGAGCTTAAGAGTAAAAATTTACGCCATCGGCTCAAATAGCGACAAGCTCATGAAATTAGCGACTAAATTTGGCATACCGGCTTTGAAATGCGACTTTTTACAAAATGCTGTAAATGAGATAAATAAAGAGCTAAAGACTAGCGAGATAGCGCTTCTAAGCCCGGCAGCTGCAAGTCTTGATCAGTTTAAGAGCTATGCCGAGCGAGGCGATAAATTTAAAGAGTTTATAAAGGCGCTTTAATTTTACAAGCCCTTTTAAGTAGCCTTGTTAAAAATAAAAACATTCAAATTTATATTTTTGACATAAATTTTTACTATAAAGTTTTATTGTTGAATACTTTTTAAGTTTGTGCTAATATTTAGCAAAAATTTCCAAGGAAGTTTAATGCCTCTAACGCCCAGAAATGATGTAAATTTTAAAAGAAATTTAATAGATATTATAAAATTTTCATATGACAATGACATAAGTAGGCCATTTATATCTAACAACAAACTACTTATTGGATATGGCTTTAGCCTAAAAGATGATATAGAACTTATTTGTACTCAAATTTATAAAAACAACAAAGACAAAGTCATAAAAGATGTCAAGCAAACTATTGCTAACACCACGAGTAAGACTACCATAGAAAAGATAGATACAGATGAACTTTTAAAAAAGATAAATGATGCCGCAAAAGAAGCTTATGCAAAGTCTGGAGGTGCCGATACTTTGCCTGAGCTTGAATTTAGCTCAGAAGATCAGCTAAATGCCATCTTGGAGCAAAAGCTTACGCCGCTAATCCAAGAGATAAATCAAAAATTAAACAACTCTCCACTTAAAAATTTGCAAGCCGTTTCACTCACTTCAGATAAAAATAGCCAAATTTCAAGAGAGCATGTCGCACTTTTAGCACTTCTTTATATCAACAAGAAAAGTAATATTGATCCATCCCTAGCAAGCTACATCAAAAGCAAAAATCGTTTTAAGGCTTGGTTTTGGCTAGCATATGAAAGCTTTAGTGATGAGGCAAGCAATAAAACATCTCTTTTGCGAGAAAAAATTTCAAATCAGTTTGGGCTTTATGAAAGCGATGAGCAAAATGTTAATTTTGCCGAGTGTATAGATGTTTTTAGCCATTTAAATATATCCAAAGCGAAATATAAATCAAAAAATCAAAACAATAAAGAGATCGTCCAAAACGTCACTCATTTAGAATTTATGAAGCTTCAAGAAAATGGATCAAATTTAAACGCATCAGATGCATCAAAGTATGAGGCTTTATTTCAGCCATTTGTTACAAAGATAAATTCTTTATTAAGCACTCAAAGTACAAAGATCTTTAGCCTTGAAAACATATACTGCGTAAATTTAATCAGCTCAAATGCTTCAAACACTTCAAGAATAAATAAGCTCCTAAGGCAAAGAGAGGAGGAATTTTACAAACAAGAAAATATACTCTTACTATGTCCAAGGAAGATGACAACTCCTATTAGAGTCTTTCAACCTAAAAAGAGCGAATTTACCGTCGTGCTAGCTAATCAGACTCCATTTGATTGCAGTGAGCTAAATCCAAAAGAGCTAAATTCTAGTAGGCCAAACTACGGCAAGGTAAATTTATGTGAGCTAATACTTACTGACTTTAAATTTGACTCTTACGAAGATAGTAAAAATGAAGAGATAAAATTTAAAAATGCAAAGAGCAAAGATATGGTAATACTCTATCAAGAAAACAAAAATGAAGAAGATAAGATAAATGGTGCTACCTTTACTAGCATAAAGCAAAATAGTGATGATATAGAATATAAGCTAGAAGATGGCGCTATAAGCATGAAGTACTTTGAAGACCAAACGTCTAACAACAAACACCTAAATTTCTCTTTATTAAATTTCGCTAAAGAGAATAACTTTACCCTAAGAGATGATAAAGACTCAGCTATGTTTGATATAAAGCTTCGTCTAGCTCATGGCAACAATGTAGTGCCTACATCAGCATCAAGTTCAGGTCTTACTCTTACAATAAACAATCTCATCATTGAAAACGAAGATGGTAAGGTAAGTGAAGATATAGATAAGATATATCTTCATCACTGCTTTGATAAAAGTATATATGAGAGTATATCTTTAGTAAAAAATGAAGACTCAGATATCAAGAACTCATATACAGCTACATTTAATATCCCAATAGACAAAGAGAATAAAGGAGATACTAAATTTATACTTTATTCAAGTGATCTAAGTAAAGTTTATAGCACTAAAGATATTCATGCTCACTCTGATACAGCTGTAATATCTTTAGGATATCAAGATAAGAGTAGCTCTAACTTTTGCTATAGCAATAAGGTCTCGTTAAGAGATATAACAGATCATATAACAAATGTAATCTCTGATAGTGAGTATCCATTTAAGACAAATGAGCCAATATGCTTAAAAGCTATATATAAACAAGAAAAAGGTAGTAAGAGATATAAAGAGATACTTTGGGGATATAAGGTCATAAAAAGTAAAGAGTATGATGAACTATCCAAATCAAATCCAAAAGATGTAGTAGGCTTAAAAGATCAAAAAGGTAAAGAGATAACATTTAAAATTTCAGATGTTATACAAAAAGATGATCTAGATAAGCTAAAGCAAGGTGGTCATACTATAGTATTTTTTGCATATCTTGAAGGTGATAAGGATAAATTTAAGTTTTATACAAGATATGGCAAAAATCATATAAGAATAGATATAAAGATACCTTTATATATTAAATTTAAAGATGATAAGCTAGTTATATATGAGTTTGAGCATGCTATAAAAGAGAAGGCATTTGATGCTAAATTAAAGTTTAGTGATAATAAAGACGATGCTTTAATAAAAAATGGTAATTACTTATATATAAGTAAAAATATCTCTTCAAATGAGATAAATATATATGAAGACGACAAACTAAGCAAAAAGTTAAAAAGTGATGAAAAGACAAATAAGAGCTATCAAATTTATGCAAAAGAAGAGAGCTCTAATAATCAGTCTAATGCAGATAAAGATGATAAGCTTGGTATAAATTTATTAAGTAAAGAGAATATGGATGAATTTATTAACTCTTTTAATGAATCAAAGAGTTTAACTAAAGTAGATAGTGGTATGTGGGTGGATGGGGATGAAGAAGTCTTAGTAAAAGTGGAGATGAGCAATGAGATAGTTTTTCCACTAAAAATCAAACCTTTAAATGATAAAGGTATGGAATATGATTGGACGCTTATGTTGGGAGACAAGGGCGAGAGCCAAGCAATATTTGGCAGAAATAGAAACAATGGCAAAAGACAACACGCCGCAAGAGATCTATATACAGATATGCCTTTTAAAAAGAATGCAGACATAAAAACATTTAAGTCAGATGTAGAGATAGTATCTATAGCTGATGGCGAAGTAATAAAGACTGGTAATTTTTACTGTAAAACCGATCACATAACGATAAAATACGACACAGTAGAATTTGGTAGCTTTATAATAAGATATGGCGAGGTTGATCCTTCAAGAGTAAAAGTAAAAGCGGGTGATATGGTGCGAAAAGGTCAGGTTATAGGATATTCTGGACTAATGATTGATAACGGTGATCACCCAAATATAGTTGATAAAAAAATAGTAACCATGCTTCACTTTGAGTACTTTACAAATGGAGCCAACAAAGATGATCCTTTAACCGTCACCAATGATCCAAACAATAAATTTAAAAGACGTAAAGACTTAGCAGATCCTATCGAGATATTAAAAGAGGGATATAAAAATACTTTTGGAGAAATATTATGAGGATAATCTTTAAAATAATCTTAGCTTTACTTGTAGCTGTAAATTTATCATTTGCAATAGATGATTATTATGATAGCTGGAAGCAAAAGACAATATCAAAAAAGTTTTTGAGTCAAGGTTGCAAAACAATATCAAAAGACATTTGGAATGAAAGCAAGGTTTCCTATCGTCAAACAACTATATTAAATATATACAAAGAGCCTATTTTAAATTTATATGGAGACTACGACTTAAAAATTAAAGAAATACAACATCTAAAAAACCAAAAATACAAAGAGTGTAATAAAAATTTTTGTTACGACTTTGATTTTAAGTGGTTAAACAACAAAAGTCTTTTGGTACAACTACATTTCCATGCCGATAAATATTCTAAATCAAGCTGTGAATTATGGCTATATGAAGAAGAAGATGGTAGCGTAGATGTTTATAGTTTTACGTCTAAAAATTTACCCGATTAATAATGAGCGATATATTTATGAAATCAATCTTTAAAATAATCTTAGCTTTACTTGTAGCTGTAAATTTATCATTTGCAACAGATGATTATGATTATAACTGTGAAAAAAAGACAATACCTAAAAAGTTTTTGAATAAAGACTGTAAAAAGCTTGCAAAGAAAATTTGGGTTGAAAGTATGGTCACTTACCGCAGAGATACAATATTAAATATGTACAAATAAGAATAGATATAAAGATACCTTTATATATTAAATTTAAAGATGATAAGCTAGTTATATATGAGTTTGAGCATGCTATAAAAGAGAAGGCATTTGATGCTAAATTAAAGTTTAGTGATAATAAAG
>NZ_PIRQ01000012.1 GCF_003048535.1 Campylobacter concisus
GAATAGGGAAAAAGCCTATTTTTGATTGTAGAGCATTTAAAAGGTATTTGTGAGCGTTTTCAAATTTTACAATTTTTTTGATTTTTTATATATCACTTTTTAAAAGTTTTTTAAATTTAATGAATGATAAACTACTGAAAAATAATCTATCAAAAGGATTTAGAGTGGCAGAAGAGCTGACACAAGAGCAAATGGCCGAATGGGCATATTTAAGCGAGGACGAGCAGATGCTTACAGCTTCGAGCATACGCAAAGGGGAAGAAAACGAGCCACAAACGCGAAACAAAGATATAGACGACACGAGAGACAAAATTTTAGATTGTCGAGAAGCCATAGAAAACACCGGGTTATTTAAAAGCAACGAAACAAGCGCGGTAGCTTGCGTAAGAGAATTTTATACCGCATACGGAACGGACGACGATAGCAAGGTTCAAGAAGCGATCAACGATATTTATAAAACCAATATGAGTCTAAGGGATGTGACCGAAATAAAAGAGCTCACCCTAAGAGAAATGAATATGGACTTAAAAGAGGACTTCGACAACGGCAAAGAATACACCATACGAGACATTAACAAAAAATTTGCCTACGAAGTAACGGGAGCTGCAAATTTAAGTAAAGACGCACAGCAAGCCGTAGAAATACTAGGCGAAAAAGAGCTGCTAGATACGAGAATCAGGGAAAGACAGGCGGAGCTGGACGAATTTAAAAGCCCGAAAGCAAAAAGAGAATTCGTAAAAGACAGATTGGACGGCGTAGAAAAAAATGAGTCCTTAAAAGAGAGTCTGCAAATTTTAAAAGAGAAAGAAAAAATAGAAGAGCAAATCAAGGCAAAAGAAGAGCAAATCGCCAAAAAGGAAAAAGGGGAAGAAAAAGAGCCAAGCCCCAAGCAAAACGAACCACAGCCGGGCAGAGAAAACGGCGCAGAGCAAGAAGACTGGAATAAGAGAGCCGACGAACTAGAAATGCAGCACGAAAAGGAGCTCGAAGACCTCAAAGATAAGCAATCGAAGCTTGAAGCGAATTTTCAAAAATCGATCGACAACCTAATGAATAGTGATGGGATAAACGGCATTATAACCGCGCTGCAAGAGATGGACAGAAGCCTCGAGATGATGCTAAAACAGGGCAAAGAAGAAAGCATCGCCAAAGATCGCCAGCGCCAAGAAAAGCTTGATCTAGCCTTTGACAGTCCTAAATTTAAAGAGGCTGTCGGCGATTTGGTAAAAGAGGTCTATACGCAACGCAAAAAAGTCAAAGGCGGTTTTAAAGAGATGGAGAACGAGCGGGCTAATTACGCTAAATTACAAACGACCTACGAAAAAGAAACCAAAAAAGGGCTTGATGTCAAAGGATACGAAAAGCTAAAAAAGATGATGGGCGACATCGAAAAAGAAACGCCAAATTTTAAAGATAGCTACCCTAAATTTTACCAAAAGGTAAACGATACGCTAGTGCAGGCCAAAGACAAAATTTTAAACAAGGCCAAAGGGCAAGAAAACGAAAATGACAGAGGCAGGAGCCTATAATGAGCAATATAACGCCAAAACAAAGAAGAAACGTGATTGAGGGTGACTTGGAAAATTATGTCAAAAGCGAAAACGATTTTTTGAGCCTAAGAAAGAGCTTTATAGACTTAAATTTTAGCCTAGCCCTAGCGTGCGAGCACGACGAACAAAGGGCGAAAAAGTACCTAGATGCAGCCAGAGAGATACAAGGACTCGAAGATAAGCAGGACAAGAGGGGAAAGTGGGAAATAAACGAGGATAACAACAAAAAAGTGATGACCCCGCACAAGGACGACGAAAAATTTCAAACCAAATTCGAAAAGGAAAACCCGCTCCTTTTCAGGCAGCTACAAAACGAGCTAGAGCTCATGAATAACGAAGCAAGGTTATACGAAAAAATTAAAGACAACAAAGACAAAGGCATAGATAAATTAACGCCGCTTTACGTAGAGTTGCAAGAGGGGCAAATCGATGTAAAAAGAAAACACGGAGACGAGGTGGGCAAGCCGATAGATACCGATAGATTTAGGTATAGCTATCCAAACGCCACCAAAACGCTAGAACAAACCATCGAAAAATGGGCTGAAAAGGAAACTAAAAAAGAAAATACCGAGCAGAAAGGAAGAGAGATATGAAGAAAACATTTATATCTATTGGTGCGGCAACGGCGCTATTTTTTAGCAGCGCAAACGCAGGAGGCGTTCCGGTTATAGACGTGGCTGCGATAGCTCAAGCGGTAATGGGCTATACTCAAACGCTAAAAGACTATGCTGAGCAAATCAAGCAGTACGAGCAAATGGTCAAAGATACGCTAAATTTTGAAAAACAGATGGCCGAGCTCGGCATAGATATGAACAGCATCTACGATATACTAGGCGATGCGCAAAGCATGATCAGTCAAATGCAAAGTATCTACGATAACGTCAAAAATATCCCCAATGACATAATGGGCGATATAGCGAGAGTGCAAAACGCGTGCTCGTTTTTGGAAAATAATAGCCAATTTTTCGGAATGACGCTAGGAAAAACCAAAAGCTCAATCAAAAGCAAGGTTAATCGCTGCACTTACGCATTGCGAGACGGTGCAAATTTGAGCAAAAGCATAGACGAGCTGACCAAGCAGATGAATAAAGCCGTCGATCCTATCCAAAGAGCGAACTATCAAGCGCAAATCAACAACATAAAAAATGCCGAGAAATTCCTGCAAGAAAGGGATAATATCGAGAAAACAAACGCCTTGTTAGCCTTTGAAGATACGTTTCATAGCGACGATAAGACTAATCCTTACTCAAAAGCGAAAATGAACGACGATTTAAAGCAGCTTTCAAAGCAGCTGAGCAAACCAAACAACCAAAAGCAAGCTCAAGCCCTCACAAACTCGATACTGCTTAAAATTTTAGAAAATTTGCAGCATCAATACGAGCTGAATATCAACTACACCAGCACGATGGCTACTAGCAAGCAGCTAAACGAAAGCGGCAGCAATAAAAATTTAACCGAAGAGAGCTTTAATCAGTCGGTCGTAGAATATAAGCGCAACGACGCCATATTTGAGCCAGAAACCAAGCAGCTCCCGAAAGATGAGCTGGGACTACCAAAATTCGTATATTTCAAATAAAGGGGAAAGAATGAAAAAACTAGTTTTTAGTTTGATCGTAGGTGCAATTTTTGCGGCAAGCGGCGCGACCGCAAAAGAGACGAGCGCAAAGGATACGGCGACAAAGACGTCTGCTCCAAAAGAGCTCGGCGACGTATTTACCGGCGATAAGAAACTGGCATGCGAAGCGGTGCTATGCCTCGCAAGCGCTACGCGCCCGCCGGAGTGCGCCGCAAGCCTTAAAAAGTACTATTCGATTACGGCTAAAAAGGCGCATAAGCAGGCTCAAAAAAGACAAGCATTTTTAGATCTGTGTCCAAGATGAAAGAAAATCTAGTCGAGCTCGCACTCGATGAAATTTTAAAAAATAACGGCTACTTTGAAAAAAGAGACAAAAGTAGCCGTAACTACAAAACGCTTACGAACGACTACGGAGATACGATAGTCATATCACGCCAATCAAACGGCCACTACTTATATTTTAATCCAAATGACAGTACCGATCGGGGCAATATTTACAGCTTCGCTAAAAATCGCGGAGTAGAAGTAAAAGATTTAATAGACGAAGACAAAATAAAAGATATAAAAGAGTTACAAAACAATACTATACCAAAAACAACTACTAAAAAAATCGATAATGAAATAATAGAAAAATTTAAAAAATTAGATAAGACGGATAAAAATTCATTTTTAATTAGCCGTAGGAAGCTAAGCGGAGAACTATTGGCACAATTTAGCAGCCTAAAACAAGACAGTAAATACCAAAACGCGGTCGTACCGACGTACACATTAACGTCAGTGCAAACGGACGCCGGCACGAAAGAGTTTTTAAAGCAAAGCGGAACGATAAGCTATCTCTCAAAGCCCTTAACACGCGATCCGCAAGGAAAAGCATATGATAAGCCTATCAAGCAGCTTTGCAACGGAAATAAGGGGCTAGAAATTTTAAAAGCCGATAACGCACATAAAAACCCCAAAGAATTTAAAAATATAATAATCAGCGAAAGCATGATCGACACGCTATCGTTTTGCGAGATGAAAGGGATAAATTTGCAAGAGACGCTGCTATGCTCGACCAACGGGCAAATATCGACATCGCAAAAAGATGCGATTAAAGCGCTTCGCAAGCTCGCCCCGGATGCAAAATTTACGCTAGCGTTCGATAATGACGATCGCGGCAAAGAGTTTGGCAAGATCGTAGAGCAAATAGTGCCGAATGCCGACAGGCAAATGCCTATATTAAAGGACTTTAACGATGATTTGGTAGTCGGCAAGGCATTGGGGCTAGCGGCGCGCAATATTAGCAAAGAAAACATTTTAAAGCCTTTGAGCGAGCTTGGCAAGAAAGTAGAGTATTTATCAAAGAAATATGATTTTTTAGAGCCTTGCGCAAAGAATGAGCGCGTAAATGAGCTTTTAAAATTTAATCCTTCAAAATTTAAAGAGATAGCCCCAAAGGTGCAGCGTCTGCCCGGAATGAGAGAATGCTTTAAGCGACTTAATCTCGTCGAAAGAAAAATCGGCAGGGAGTATTCTAGGGCTATATGATTTATAGAATATTGATTAATTCGGGCAATCAAGATTTAAGCTGGTTTTTGAAGTTTAAGGCTTATATAAGCTTTTGGAATTTATATCTTATCCCCTTTATTTGGGAGTTTGATAGAGATTGCGGCAAGTGAATTTTTTACAAAATCTCGCTCATAACGTCCCGCTGCCGGGTTAAGTAAAGCGGTAGCTCTCAGATGTTCGGGCAGTTAAATTTTAGGCTGTCCGGATTGGAATTGGTAGCACGGCCAGAGCGGTGAAAATTTGGCTTGCTTTTTAAAGTTTAAGGTTTATATAAGCTTTTGGAATTTATATCTTATCCCCTTTATTTGGGAGTTTGATAGAGATTGCGGCAAGTGAATTTTTTACAAAATCTCGCTCATAACGTCCCGCTGCCGGGTTAAGTAAAGCGGTAGCTCTCAGATGTTCGGGCAGTACGGCCAGAGCGGTGAAAATTTGGCTTGCTTTTTAAAGTTTAAGGTTTGAATAAGATTTTAAAAATTACATTTTAATTTCTATTCTTGGGGGTTTGCTCGGATTTGGGATGAGTAAAATTTTTACAAAATGCCGTTCTTGTTGGCGGTCTGCACTAAGGTGCTGCCGCGCCGAAGCCGAGCCTAAGGTCTCGGCTTCTATGGGTTTAAGCGGGGGCACCCCGCAACGCCCCTCCTAAATACAGGAGCTGCCGCCAATGACGGCAGCAGGAATTAAAAAAGGGGAAAGAAAATCAAATTTAGGCTTAAATAATGCTTAGGTTTTTAATTTATTTTTAGGCTATTTTTGCTTTTTTGCTATTTTATATTTTTATATATTTTAATTATTTGATATTTTATTATTTAGTATTTTATTATTTTTTAAGTTAAAAAGTGGTATAATCGTTCTATAAATTAAGAAGAAAGGGACTTAAAAAGATGAAATTAACGAACGCGATTAAACTACTTAGCCAATACGGCAAAGTTAAACAAGATGAAACCGGAGCGAGGATTGAAATAAACGGCTGGACTTACGGCGCTAGCACGAATTGGAACGAGCAAGAGGTTCTATTTTTATATTGTGAATGCGGTACAAATACGCGGGATAGGCACTTTTATTCATATAACACGCTAAAAGGCCTTAAAGATTGTATGGATAGATACATCCGGGCAACGGCATAGCAAAAGGATTACAATGAAAATTTATTTAACGGAAATAGACTACGCCCGTTTAAATTCTTCGATGGATGAAGGGCGGTACTCCTTAAAAAGGGATGGTGAATACACGGAGGCGATAAAGCTTAAATTTATAGGCAATGCGACGAACGTTGAAAGCTATGGCGTATTTTTTAGCCACGATCCGTTTAAAGTTTTTATTTTAGATAAGCAGGCGCAAACATTTAGACAGACCGATGGTTGGGCGCCGCGAAACCTTTAGGGGTCAAATAGGCGAAGGGCAGTATGAGTCAATGAACAAGAACTATAATAAATTTGAAAGAGCACACGATATAATGGCGGAGCTAATCAAAGCCCCACTCCCTCTTGAGCCGGTGGAGCTTGGCAACATTAGCGACAGGGAGCTTGGCTTTTTGAAGAGTAGCGTAGAGATGATGGCGGACTACTTGGACTCGCTAGGCTTTGATTTCAGAGGTCACAAAGAGGAAGTTCTGATGCCGATTTACGAGGAGTTCGAGAGGCGGCAAAAATAAATAGCAAAATATGCTATAATTTGTAAAAATAAGGATGAAAAATGAAGAAAATTAAACTACTGACGGCGGCCGTTATAGCCGGGCTTATGTTGGCAGGATGCGGTGAAGATGATGGGCTTGTAAAGCTAGAGAATGCAAATCCGGCAATAAAACAAGCAAATTACGATGCGATGGTCAATAAGCTAAAAGAGAGAGTTAAAAATGTAGATTTTGAATTTTATCATGCACAGACCTTATTTAATGGCGAAAATTGGAAAAATTATACATCAGAGCAGGGCTTTGCCAAATTTACAAGATGGAAAGCCCAAAACGACCTCATAAACAATGAGAAACTCGTAGTAGTAGTCGTAGATAAAAATAATAAAAAAGTAGGGTCGGCATACGAGGTCGAATGTACAAAATGGGGCAAATTTGAGTGCGATCCAGAATATATAACGGTTCTTGAAAACGGAAAAAGATAGAAAAAGGAGAATCCCCAATGAAGACGACGTTACCCGATTTAACCAAAGAATCGATACTCGCATATCTATCCGAGCTCAAGCCGGGTCTTGAAAAAGACGGCATCCAAAAGATAGGACTTTTCGGAAGCTATGCCAAAGGTTATGCGGGTAAAGACTCGGATATAGATATAGTCGTTTTGGCCGACAAAAAGGACTTTTTGGATAGACTGCACGCGTTTAAAGCGCTTGCGTATTTAAATGATTTAAAAGAGCAGATCGCGGGCAAATTTCATAAATCGGTAGATATTTGCGATTTCTATTCTGAGCAAAAAATGCAAGACGACAAGATAGTGAAGGAAGCGATTTATGTCTGATAGAAAAATTATATACCGATTAGAACTAGCAGTAGAAAAAATAGATCAAGTATTTGAAATTTGTAAGCCCAAAGGCGTTACAGCAGCACTAGAAGACGAGCTGCTTGCAAAGCCGGCGATAATGAAACATATCGACGTCGTATACCAGCAATTTAAGAAGCTTGAAGAAGCGCAGGAATACCATATATTAGATAAATTTAAAAAAGAAGATATAAAAGGGATAAGAGATATCAGGAATTGGTCTTCTCACAATTATGACAATATACAAAACGAGATCATAGAAGACGTTATACGCACAGATCTTCCTAATCTCAAAGAAAATCTTCAGAAAGTCATAAAAGAAACAAAGCAAGAGCTGTGCGAAGATTTACAAAAAAAGATCGATCGCTTCATTAAGAAGCAGAATATTTTAACCCCGCAAGCCAAGAGCGATCTTGGGGCAGATATTCAAAAAGGCTACAACGACTTACGAAAAAATGGACTTGAGCTTGATAAATCATATGCAGACAAGCTCAAGGGCATCATCAAAATCAAAAGCAACTCGAACGAAAACATAAAATAATTTTACATTCAAATTTTAAAAAAGGGAATAAAATAAATCTCTTTTCCCTTTCTAAATTTTAATTTTTTTATACTTCTTTTTACATAAATTTAAAAAATATGATATTTTTAGTTTTACTATATTTTAATGAAATATAATTTTATTTTTAAACATTTTATTATTTCTTAAATATAATCTACTCTCGACCGCCAAGCTCATTATTAAATTTATCTTGATCCGCCGGGCGAGAACCCTGAATTTTAGTCTTACCAGATCGTTCAGCCAAGACGTCTTTATAAAGCCTCTTTTCGTTTTTGATTTTTACTAGACGATCGTCAGGCTTAATGCCCAGCACCGATACGCCTTTAAAATATTCTTTGAACAAAAAGCCGTCTTTATCGATTTTATCGCTATTTAAAAGCTTTTTGCCGACGTAGTCGAAGCGTTTTTGACAAATATCCGCGATAAATTCCTTATTGCTTTTTAGCCTTTTTTCAAAAGCGGCAGCCTCTTCGCCGATTATGCCCGAGTGTTGCAATACGTAAAGATTTTTATCCAAAATTTCAAGCTTCGCGCTTAGTTTAAAAAGACTTTCGTTACGCCCGAGCATGCGAGTAACTAGCAAGCTATCCTCGAAATATTTTCTAGCCGCATCGTCCTCGCGGCCGCGATGAATAGCGATAGCACGACATACTTTTTTATAGTTTTGCCAGTCGGCCTTGCTCGCGCCCCTATTTTTAGGATAAATTTTATTATAGTTGTAGCTAAAATTTTCAAGTAAATTTAGCCCTGCAGAGCGGTCTTTATAGTGAGCCAGCCGCATCTCGTTAAGCTGCGTAGCTTGACTGGAAATTTTATTTATTTTGTCGATTTCAGATAGCACGGCCTTGCTCTTTTCTTTGATGACTCGGTTACTTTCTTTTAACTCACGAGCGAACTTATATGCCCGTTTATTTCGCTTTTTAGTATAAAGCAAAAAGAGCCGTAAGAGCTCCTCATTATCCCTTTTAAGCGCGGCAAGCTCGTTATTCATAGCTTCAATTCGCCCTGCCGTAGTGTCATAGCTTTGCTTATTTTTATCCTGCATTTTTGAATAATAGTCGTTTATTTTATCTTTTGCCGTATAGTCGTCCGTTTCCAGCTTCACGGCGGATTTTACTTTGTTAAATTCGAGCTTTAAATCCTTTTGCAAGAAATTTTTATTCTCGTATTTTAGTCCGCGAGCCCCGAGTGAGTAAGCGAAATTAGTCCGCACGTCGTCGAAAAACTCTCTGATTTCGCTTCTGCTATCAAAGTGGATTTTTTTATTGGTAAAGCTATTTCGTTTATTTAAAACCACGTGCACGTGCGGATTATTCTGATGGGTGTGTAGCACGAAAGCATACTTGTGTCCGCTAAAATTTAGACCTAATACGTTATGTACGCTCTCGCTCAAAGCTCTTAATTTTTGCTGATCGTCGCAAGGCTCGTTGATAGAAAAAATTAGATGCCACGCGTCCTTCGAGTTTGGATTATCGCCGAAATCCTTGCCCCAATCTTTTAAAACTTCATCGCTGCCTACTCTCTCCCCTTTTTCATTGATAGCCGCGCCGTCGAGAGAGTTTTTAAGAGCGTAGTCGATGCAACGCTTGATGGAAGTTTTAGGTAAATTTGAAATCATCTTTACGACCGATTGCTTGGCAAAGTTGTTTTTAGGAAAAGAAATATGCGAGCGAGAAAATCCTGCACCGCTTCCAAAAGAAACGTATTTGTGCTCTGATTTTGCCGTGCGAGTATAGCCGGCTCTGATAGCTTTTAGTTCTTCGAAAAACGCATCCCAATCGCGTCTTGCCAATTTCTCTCCCTTTTAAATTTTTAAAAAGTATCCATAGCTTTTAAAGATATTTGCAAAAGATGTTAGTGTAAGTAGCTTTAAGAAAAGATAATGCCAGAAGTAAGGCAGGATAACCCCCTTTATATATCACTTTTTTAAGTTTAGCCCATTTTACGGCGATAAAACGCCTAAAAATAGGGAAGCTAAACTTAAAAAAGATGTGATTTTCGGTAATTTTGCAATTGCCGAAAATAAAATAAAACGCAGAGCATTTTATTTTTGAGAAAAAGCAAGTAGGTTTTAAAAGGGAAAGCATAAAAAGAGCACAAAAATATTTAAAAAGTTAGAACTATATTCGCGATGCGTAAAAATAAAACAAGAAAATTTTATTCGGATAAGCTTATGGACAAAATATAAGAAAAAATTAAAAATATCTAGCAAAAGTATTCAGAGATAAGCAAAACGAAACGGAAGAGAAAATTTTTAAAAGAATTTGTAAAATTTTTGAAAAGCGTAATTTTGTAAAAAGACTTTTTTAAAAAAATAATCGCAAAAAGCCTATAAAATAATCAATATGAAAAAGTAAAAAAGTAAATAAATACTTATAAAATCTTTAAAAGAATTGCTTGTATATCCTTTAAATCGCTATTCGCAAAATCACTTTTACAAAATCTCGCTTTTCGAAAAATAGTATAGTGCTAGAAATCAAAAATATTCTAATCAAAAAGGAGCAAACAATGAGAGAAGTCTCAAAAAAGGCGAAAAGTATTTTTTACTTTTTAATGTTCTTGCCGTTTCATTTATTCGGAGCGGGCGGCCAAAACGTTTTAAAAACTTTGGAAACAAAGGCAAACGAACAAATCACTGAAGCCGGCAGTAGTGCCGCAAGCGTTATCAATACGGTAATCACCGTATTCGGTATTATTTGGGTCGTAGTATTCTTAACGATAATGTTCGTAAATATCGAGGCTTTAAAAAATAATATAAAATTGCTACTTGGTATCGCGATTATTCTTGGTATTGCATACGGCTTATCTGCCGCAGCAATGTAAAAGGTAAAAGCGAATGATAGTGACCGACTGCTATATGGACTTAACCAAAAGAACGAAAATCATAGGTCTAACAACCACGAGTCTATTCACGATTATAATCGCTGGATTTATCTCGTGGTTTATCTTGATTTTATATTCGCTAGCAGTCGTTGCTATTTTATACTGCTTCTTCTTTATTTTAGAATTTTTTGATGAAGACATATACGACATCATCGGTTCTAAAATGAAAATATCGCAAAACAAATTTTATGCATAGGTTAGAAAATGGCTCGCGGAATAATAGGCGTAATCAAAGAGTGGAATCAAAACAAAAAGAAAGAAAAACTAAAAAGAGAGCTTGGTATTGACGTAAGCCAAGAAAAACCAAGCATTAAAAATAAAACGGAAAACGACGTTTTATCAAAAATCAATAAGATCAATAAAAAAGCGGATGAAATTTTAATGATAGCAGAACCGCAAATTTATACACTGGCAAAAGAAAACAACATCGCCTGCAAATACGGCGAGAATATAATAATCACCAAAGACGGCAACGCAAGTATAGCAGTAGAGCTAAAAGGGGTAAGCTACGCCGGAATCAGCTTAGACGACGAGACGGACTATCTTTTAAACCGCGTTATGTTTTTTACGACTTTGAAAGATGACGTAGAAATAAATTTAATCATCAAAAAAACAAAGCAAGACGACAAAGAATATACAGACAAAAATATAAATCCGTATGCGAACGAGATCATAAAAAAATGGGAAACCGATCAAGATATATACGCTATAAGATACTTTTTAATAATTTCTACGATGACGAAAAATATCACAGGACTACTGGAAAGCTTTAAAACCAAAATGACTAGCGAAGAGGGCGACGAAAGCAACGAAAGCGCAAAATTAAAGCAAAAAATCGAGCTTTTAAGTGATACGTTCTCAAACATCAAAAACTACTTCTCGATTTATCAGCCAAGACAGCTAAGCGGCGATGAGATCATAAATTTTTATGCCACGTATTCAAACGCGAAAGAGACGAATCTTGCATATACGAATGAGCTGATCACAGATAGTTACATAAGCTCATACGTCGAATTTAAAAAAGACTACATAGAGTTTTACCGCAACGATGGCACGACCAAATACGCTAGATTTATCAGCGTAAAAGCCTACGAAACTGAGCAAATCAAGTCGATCATCACCTCAAATTTAATCAAAAGCAATAACGAATTTATGGCTATGATTTATCTAAAAGCCTACGAAAAGCGCAAGGCGATCAAGAAGATAAAGGACACCAAAGCGTTTGCGGTAGAGCTAGTCCGCCAAGAGCTAGATCAGTTAAT
Organism: Campylobacter concisus; assembly: GCF_003048535.1. Classification (NCBI taxonomy): domain Bacteria; kingdom Pseudomonadati; phylum Campylobacterota; class Epsilonproteobacteria; order Campylobacterales; family Campylobacteraceae; genus Campylobacter; species Campylobacter concisus. The sequence continues at coordinate 11,874 of NZ_PIRQ01000012.1, forward strand.
GGAGCTAATCCAAGCCGACAGAGAAAATTTAGTAGAAACGAGCTTTTCGGTATATTGCCTAGCCGATAGCCTCAAAGAGCTGGAAAACCGCTCGAACGAGCTAAAAAATATCCTAGAAAATCAAGGATTAAATGTTGTCCGAGAAACGCTAAATCAAAAAGCTCTTTATTTTAGTTTCTTTCCTAGTCGCGGAAATTTAAACGCTAGAAAGAAAACGCTAAATATCAGCAACTTAGCCACGATCGCAAATTTTGAAAACGAAGTAACCGGATTTAACCAAAACGACTGGGGCGGCGAAGCGATAACGACATTTAAGCACCTAAACGGCACGCCGTATTTATTCAATTTTCACTGGCAGCCAGACGGCGATCGCCCAGCCGGGCATACGATGATAGTGGGCGGAACCGGAAGTGGAAAGACGACGCTGGCGCAATTTTTAATGACAAATTTATTTAAATACCCGATAGATATATTTGCAATGGATAAGCTACGCGGTATGTATAACTTCACGAACTACGTAGACGGCGAATATCACGATAGTGAGAGCGATGGCTTTAAATTAAATCCGTTCAGTCTAGCCGACACGAACGAAAATAGAGACTTTTTAAAATCATGGCTGCGCTTTATGGCCGAAGTTAAAAACGACGAGCATGAAGCGATAAACGATATTAACAACACGATAGACCGTATATACGACATGAAGCAAGATGGTCAAACGCTAACGCTAAGCGATTTTATTATATCGCTTCCAAGCGACAATAACGAGAAATCAAGACTAAAAATCAGATTTGACAATTATAAGGGTTCGATATTCGACAACAAAGAAGACGCCCTAAATTTTACCAAGCAGTTATCAGTGTTAAATATGGACGGCATACTGCAAAACAAAAAAACCGCCGGACTTACGGCTATATATATTTTTCATAAACTAAAAAATAAAGCCAAAAATAGCGCGGATAAGCGCGGCTTCTTTTGCTTTATAGACGAGTTAAAGGATTATTTGCAGGATGAGACGATGCAAGAAAAAATCCTAGAAGCAATCCTAGAAGTTAGAAAAATCGGCGGAGTAATGTGTATGGGCTTTCAAAATATGAGCTTATTTAACAACATTGAGCGCGGCTCGTCTTTTTTGGACAATATCGCAAATTTTGTCATATTTCCGACCAATAGCGAAGAGACGCTGGCGGAGTTAAACGCGATGATAGGATTAACGCCGACGGAAGCCAAATTTTTAAAAGAGACAAACTCGAATGCGAGGCAAATATTGCTAAATATGAAATTAAGAAACGAGAGCGCAAAGCTGGATATAGATTTGTCGAGGCTCGGAAGCTACTTGCGAGTATTCTCGTCAAGCTCGGACAACGTAATGCTTTTAAAGCAGCTTAAAAACGATAGCCCGATTCACTGGCGAAAACATTACATAGAATTTAAAGGGAAGAGGAATTAAAGATGAAAAAGATTGCAATCATCATGGCGGCGTCGATACTAGCGGCGCTTTTAAGCGGATGCGCGGATAAACCTAGCAAAATAGAAAGAATAAGCCCCTGCGCTTGTTACGATTTTATAAAGGTGGGTTAAATGGCGTTTGAAGAGAGAAAGATCGACCCAAATTTTATTTTTAGAGCCGAAAGAAGCATTAAAGCGTATATGTTTTATACGATCATAGCCCTCGCGGTCGTAAGCGTAAGTCTGGCGGTAGCAATAGCGCTTTTAACGCCGTTAAAGGAGACAAAGCCGGTTTTACTTAAATTTTCAGACGGCGACTCCCGCTTCGTGACTATAGACGATACGAGCCTAAATGTCCGCAGCAACGAAGAGCTGCTAAAAAGCATTTTAGCTGGATACGTTAAAAACAGAGAGATGATAAATCGCATAGACGATGTCGAGCGCTACAACGAGATACGCACGCAAAGCAGCAGGCAGGTATGGGAAGCATTTCAAAGTTTAGTAAGCGATCCCAACTCGATTTATACGACTAAAAATTACTTCCGTAACATTCAAATTTTAAACGTAGCCGTTTTAAGTCAAAACGTAGCGACGGTCGACTTCCAGGCCGAGATCACGAATCCTACGCGCACTGAAGTAAGCTATAAAAAATACAGAAGCGCGATAGAGTACGACTTTCGCAACCAAAGTGGCACATACGCCGATACGATGAAAAATCCTACCGGTTTTATCGTAAGTAAATATCAAATAACGCAAATTTTGGACGAAAAGGGCTCAAAATGAGAAATTTAATAAAACTTTCGATCGTCTCGGCACTTGCTTTAAATTTAAGCGCGGCCGAGCTTCAAGAGGGACTAAGCGAAGAGCAGATGAATCAAATCCGCGCCATTATGCGCCAAACGCAAGAGCTGGTAAACGAGCAGCAGCAAAACGGCTCTATGGGCGAAGATATATTTAACGATAAAAACAAAGACGTAAACAACAATATACAATCGAATTTTAAAATAAATCCGCTCGGACTATACAAGCAAAGGCAGCAGCCGCAAGGGGCAAAATTTAACGACCCTAACGGCGGGCAAATTCCCGAACAAGACGTAATAGACTTCGGCGGTGCGCCCGATGGTTCGGATAGGCAGATAGGCAAAGACGAGCTGGAGCTTATGAAAAACGCCATCCGCAATCAAGATTTAAAGGCATTGCAGCAAAAATTTCACTCAAAGAAATACAGCGGATACGAAAATACGCAAGTAGTCAAATATCAGCCCGATAAAACCATCAAAATTCGCACGCGCCATGCAATGGCCACTACGCTGATATTTGATAGCGAGATAGATAATTTCGTGCTAGGCGACCAGACCGGCTTTAAAATAGAGCAAATCCCAAGCCAGCCTAATGCTATCGCAATAATCCCGCAACTAATCGGCATCGATACTAGCCTAACGATTTTTACGGGTGATGGAAAAATCCATACCTTTTATATTTTTTCGACGGATTATAAAAATTCAAGCGACCCAAGCTTCATAGTTCGTATAAAAGACGGCGAAACGCAAAAAGCTAAGCTTGCTAAGCTTGAAGAGGACGGCAAGGAGTATTTAACAATAAAAGACGGCATAGCCGAGCTGAAAGTCAAAAAGAGCGATATTTACAGCGGATATACGCAAAAGGCCAAAAAAGAAAATGAGTGGCTGCTATCGGCTGAAATTTTTAGCGATAAGAAATTTACGTATTTTAAGTATTCCAAAGACGAAATGCCGCAAATCCCTACTATTTACGCAGTCATTGATAAACAAGATAGCCCGGTAGAAACGAGGGTAATAGGCGATTACATAATCGCAGAGACTATAAATCCGAAATTTACGATTAAAAGCGGCGACAGCTACGTATGCGTAGAACGCAAAGAAACGCAGGCCGAAAAACTAAGAAAAGAGATAAGAAAAAATTTAAACACCGATGAAGAAGCCGTAAAACAAAGACAAAAAGAGAATAGCAAAACAATAACGAAAAACCAAGAAAAATATAACGAATCCACAAAGAAAGCAAGAGGATTTTAGAATGAAAAAGGGGAAGAAAACGCTGCTTTTAAGCCTTGCGACGCTTAGTATAATTTCCTCTCCCCTTTTGGCGGAGGAAATTTTTAACGAGGCGGCCGGGCAAGAGCAGCAAGACGAGCAAATAAGAAATTTACAAAACCAAAAGAATCTGAATCATCTTTTTGAAAATTCAAAATTTCCGGTCGACGATTACATTTATAAAGCCGGAAAGAAAATGCCGAGCGAGGACGGGCAAAATTTAGGCGAAATTTTAAAGAAATTAGAAGAACTCGAAGCTAATAAAAAGCAATCCGGGCAGATCACGCCAGGAGCGCCGGCCGCTACGCCCGAAGATATGACGAAAGAGCAAGAGCAAATGGCGCAGCGCGCTAGAGATAAACAAGAAGAGCTAAAAGCCAAGCAAGAGAGTCTAAAACAAGAAATAAGAAGAGACAACCAGGCCGCCTACGAAAACAAAATGCGCGAACTAATAAGAGCTCAAATTTTAGCTAATCGCAACAACGAGATAAAAAACGTAAATCAAAACTCATTAAAATACGGCGCCGATGGCTTCTCAAATCAAAAAAGCCTAGATGTCAGCACGAATGAACACAGACTATACCGCACTATTAGAGCCGGGCGGCTGATCCCGGCAATTCTAACGAGCGCGATAAGTTCGGATTTGAGCGGAATAGTAACGGCTCAAATAGAGCAAGACATATATGCTGCTATGGGGCGAGCAGTGCTGATCCCTCGCGGAAGTAAAGTGATAGGCTTTTACACCAACGACACCAAAATCGGGCATGAAAGGCTGGAAATCAGGTGGCGCGAGATAATCACGCCGCAAGGCATTAATATAATGCTAACAGATGCAATGGCCGCCGATAATATGGGAATGAATGGAGTCGTAGGAGCGATAAATAATAAATATTGGGAACGCTACGGCATAGCCTACTCAATTTCAACGATTACGAACGCTTTGCTTTTAGGTATAGCCTCAAAAATGGGAAATTCAAACAACTCTTACGCCACCGAAATTTACTCAAATGCTAGAAGCGACGTAAGCAGCGTAGTGCAAGACATAATCCAGCAGCAAAGCCAAATCAAGCCAACCATAGAAATCAAAAGCGGAAGCCGTATATTTTTAGTGCCTACAAATCATATGTGGTTTGCAAAACCAAAAAACGGCGAAGTGATGATGCAATATTTTAACGATTAAAGGGAAAGCCGATGCAATACGAGCAAATCAAAAGCCAAGTTAAGACTGAGCTACAAAATAAAAAAGCAAACGATAGACTACTAAAACGCATAGCAAATCAGCTAAAAATTACCGAAAAGGCTGAGGCAAACGCTGCAAAAGAAAGGCAGAAGCTAGAAAAGCTAGTGCAAGAAAAAAACGATTTGGTAAGTACGAGCACAACAGAAGCAAGCCAAGAAGAGTAAAATGAGCGAAAGCATAATTTTAAATAATATTTTAGGCGTTTTAAAGCCGTATTTGACCCTGCGGGCAAACGAACTAATATTTAATCGGCCGTGCGAAATAAACATAGACTACGGCGACCACTGGGAAATAGTGCAAGACCCAAAGCTAGATATAAAATTTCTAAATAATTTTTTGATCGAGCTGGCCACTAGAAGAAATCAGCGCTTCGACGAAACGCATTGCCACCTCTCATGCGAACTGCCCGATCCGTTTTTACGTTACCGCGTCCAAGCGCAGCATAAATCAAGTCTGTTTAATAGCGATATCGCAATTTGTATAAGGATACCCAGCAAAGAGGCCTTTAAACTAGAAAGCTTTACATTAAGTCAAAACGTGATAAACGAGGGCTGGACTTATGAAAAAATCAAAGAGCTAATCCGGGATAAGAAAAACGTACTTTTAAGCGGCGGAACGGGAAGCGGGAAGACCAGCTTTTTAAACTCGTTAATGGGAGAAATAGACCCGGGCGAGCGAGTAGTCACCATAGAGGACAGCCAAGAGCTGAGGGTAGAAAACGTAAATAAAACGCAGCTGGCCGTACCCAAAATCGCCACCGAAATTTACAGCTATCAGGTAGCGATCGATAATGCGATGCGCTTGCGACCCGATAGGCTATTTTTAGGCGAGATAGACATCCGCAATACCTTTTCGTTTTTAAGGGTAAACAACACCGGGCATGCCGGAAATTTAAGTACCTTACACGCAAATAATCCCAAAGACGCCATAAAGGCCATTAAAACCAATATTATTTTAGGAGGCGGCCTATCAAGCGTGGACGATCGCATGCTAGATAGCCTTATCGTTACGGCGATCGATTACATTATCCAAATAGCCAGGGTTAAAAATCAAAGAGTCGTGACGGATATCTTAAATTTAAAAGAACTGGACATTGCAAAGATCGTAGCATGAGAAAAGTAGCCGCGCATTTTATATATTTTACCGAAGCCGACGCAAGGGTACTAAAACGCATATCTCAAAGACGCAATGAAAGTAAATCGGCAGTAGTTCGAAAGCTGGTACATGTAGAAAAATACGCTGACGTGCTAGAACAGATAGAAACGAATAACGAAATAATAAGCGAATTCTTACGAGAATTCGGTCGCTTGGGAGTAAATTTAAATCAGATTGCCTATCATCTAAATACAAACATTACCGGCCCCGAAGAAGCCAAGAATGACCTAGAAAAAAATATGCGGAGCTTCGCAGTAGCCATAAAAGAATTAAGCGCAAAAATGGAAGATTTAAAAATAAAAATAGACGTCAAACATACTAAAACGCCGAGCAATGAGGGAACAAAAGGGGAGGAAAATGGATAGTTCAAAAGAATTTACCGCTAAAAGATGGGCTTGGGCTTTCTTCGTTTCGCTCATAATGGGCGTAGTGCTATATTTGGCGGTGGTCAAGGTTATTTTTAATCCGGATTTGATAAAAGTACCCGCAGTGGCGTATAAAATTTTAATAAATATAGGCGCGCCGACGCTAAAATTAAAGGCTTACGTTGCATTATTTACGCTGATCGCCCCGTTTTTGGTAGTCTTTGCGTGGTGGCTATTGCCGTATTTTAGAGACGGCGAAGATTATGGCTCAGCAAGGTTCGCGACGCCCGAAGACTTCCCTAAAATGAATATAAACTATAAAAACGGCTTGGTGCTAGGATGTCACAATATAGATAGCGATAATCCGCAGTTCTTAAGGGCTACGCAGCCGCTCTCAACGCTAGTGGTAGCGCCTCCTGGAAGCGGTAAAACGGCGGGTATGATCATTCCGAATTTACTAAGCGTACCGGCTTCTTGCGTAACGTTAGATATCAAAGGCGAACTATATAAAAAGACAGCCGGGTATAGGCAAAAATATTTTAACAACGAAATTCAGCTATTCTCCCCTTTTAGCTGGGATAATACGCTATTTTTTAACCCGTTCGATCGCTCAATCGTTAAAGACATGGAGTATATACATATCAAAAAATTGGCCGAGCAGATAGCTTCTACCATTTTCGTAGGCGAAAAAGGCAGCGAAAACGATCACTGGATAAAATCGGCAAGAACGATGTTTGTATTTTTCGCCGAATACTTTATGCAAAAAGACAAACACGCTACGCTAGCCCAACTTGCACAAGCTCCAAAAGCCGATTATTTCGAGTATTTGGACGAAAAATTCGGCGAAGAGGCAATGAAAGATATAGACGAGGACGACCCGGACAAAGAAAGAGAGAGAGACTATGACGTAGATACTTTTAAAATTTGGCTAAAACAGACAAGCTTTGACGAAAGTATCGACGAAAGCACGAGAAATCAGGCTAGAGCGTATGCAAGAGCCGCAGATAATGAATTTGCAAGCATAAAATCGACATACGATACGTTTATGACGGTTTTTAGCAATCCGCAGGTAGCCAACGCAACCAGCAAGATGAGCTTTACGTTTGAGGATTTAAGAGCAAAAAGAATATCGATGTATGTAGTCGTTCAAACCGAAGATATCGAAATTTTAGCTCCTTTAATTCGTATTTTCATAGAAACATTATTTAAGAAATTAATGAGCGGAGAAGAGTGCAGCGATCCCGAGAGATTTATATACTTTTTCGGGGATGAGTTCGTGCGCTTCGGCAAGATGCCGTTTTTATTAGAAGCCCCCGCACTTTGCAGAAGCTATGGGCTTTTACCGGTTTTCGTTACGCAAAGCTACGAGCAGATCAAAAAATACTACGGTGAAGACGATATGAATATCGTAAAAAATAACAGCGGATATCACGTAATTTTTAACATGAATAGCGACAAAGACGCAGAGGATACGAGCAAGTTAATCGGCGACTACACAAATATCAAAATCAGCAAATCGCAAGGTAATATGGAGCTGTTTAAAAGCAATATCTCAAAGAGCAAAGAAGCCAAAAAGCTAGTAACCGCCCAAGATTTGAAAAACCAAGATAGTAGCGATATTTTAATTCTCGTTAAAGGCTTTTACAAGATGCCCATCAAGGCAAAAGTGCCTTATTGGTTCAAGATGGCACAGTGGAAAGGGGCGGATAAGCTAGAAGTTGAGGCAAAGGACGACCAAAGCGAAGCTGCTGTCAAGCAAGACGCCTATACGGCCAAAAAAGGGAGCGAAAAAGAGGCAAAAGGCGAAGTAAATACGGCACAAAACGGCTCAAGCGAGATCAAGCCTGCGGATGATAAAAGACAACAAAGAGACGAGCTGCTAAAAGCTCTAAAAATTAAAGTAGATAGGGAGTAAAATTTTATAAATTTCTATAATAAATTTAGCAAAAAATTTAAAAATATAATATTTTTATTTTTGCTAAATTTAAATTATATGTAATTTTATTTTTAGATGTTTTATTATTTTTTAAGAGCTCTAATCTAAATTTTTATCAAAGATTTAAATTAGAGCTCAAAGCTCTAAAATCTACCCTAAGGAGTAAGCAATGACCTATGCAGAAAAGCAAGAGCAAGAAAAGGCATACAAAGAGTATGAGAAAAATCTTGCCGAGCGATTTGCGACAAGCGAAGACGGTGAGTTTGAAATCAGCGACGGCGAGAGCAAGGAATGGGAATATTTAAATAAGTCCCACCAAAGCATGGAGGTCGCCGATCAAGACGAGCCCAATACCGACTCATAGCCCAAAAGCTATGAGTAAACGACAGACGTAAGGATAAAAAATGGCAACGGAACAAGAGAAAAAGAGTTGGGAGCAGATGAGTAATGCCGAGAAAAAAGAGAGCTTCGATAAATATATGAAGTATAAACTTTTTGAAGCTCATAAGACCGCAAAAGCGGATTGGCAAAGGGATATGAGCAAGGAAGAGGTGGATAACACCATGCCTTACAACGCCTTAACCGGCAAAACGTATTCAAGAGAGACCAGCATGCTTTTAAGGGCGGAGATGGCCATAAAAGGCTACGACAAGGCTCAATTTGTAACGATGGAGCAAGGCAACGCGATGGGCGGGGTGCTAAAGCTCAAACACGACGAGCAAACCGGCGAAATTTTAAAAACCAAAAACGGCCTACAAGCGAGAGTGGACGGCGTTAAAATGCTTTATATCGCAGATCACGAGCTAAGGCCGAAACTGGACAAAGACGGCAAAGAGGTTATAGCAGCAGTCAAAGACAAAGACGGCAACGTTAGACTTGATGAAAATACCGGCAAGGCGATCACGTACGTAGTCAAGGAAAAAATCCCGATAAAGCCGCGATTGGAGACAAAAACGCTCTATCACGTAAGCCAATTCGATGGGCTAAACGAAGAAAAAATCAAGGAGCGGGATCTAACTGCCATCCAAAACTACCGAGAGGCGGCCAAGAACCAAGCATACGAAGTCAGAATAGACTACAGCAAGACATTGGGAATAGGCGGAAATTTAGCAAAGCAGCTAGACAACCTAACTATGGCTCAAATCAAAGGCGTAGACTACTATAACCCGGCGCAAAGGCTTGATATGTCCAAAGAAGCCGAGAAAGCTAAAAAGCAGACTAGGCAAAAGGATAAGGGCATGGAACAAGGCAGGTAAGCTAAACCAAACTTAGGGTAGACGGGGCGAAAGCCCCGAATTTAAAGGAATTAAAATGTTATTTGAATTTTTGAATTTTTTAGGAGTCGGCGACGGAATGACCGCCAAAAAGCAACCGATAAGCGCGGATGATGTAAGTATAAAAGAGGGAGCTGAAGAGTTTATCATCGAGATGCAAAGCCCGTATTTTCAAGAGGAGATCACGACAGAGACGATAATGAAAGACGGCAAAAAAATAGAAATCAAAAAGATAAAAATCTCAGAGCCGCTAGATAACAATAAAGCACTAATATCGATAAAAACCTATAAAAAAGATATAACGAGAGCATAAAATGGCACAGCAGCAAGTAGCAAAAACGCTTTTAACGGATAGCAACTGGATAAACAAGACTCAAGCAGTTATGCAAGAAAACGTGATGAGTTTATTTGAAAAATTTTATCAAGGAGCTCACGATTTAGTTTATTCGACCGCCACGACGACGATCGTAATCTTAATAGTCGTATTTTGGCTGTTGGATAAGCTAAAAAACGGCTATCCGACGCGAGAGGAGACATTTAACGCTATAAAATATATAATCAAGCTTTGCTTTATTTTTGCCGTTCTTAGCTCATTTGGCGCATATACCGGCGCCCTATACGTCCTAACCATACCTGAAAATATGATAACCGCGACTGTAAGCTCGATTTTTCAGAGTCAAGATTTCGGAACGATCGTGACAGAATCGGCCAATAGAGTGGATAATTTAAGGGCTTTAATGTGGGAATACGGAACCAAGACCTATTTAAAATCGCAAGAATGGTCTATGTTGGGATTAAGTTTTAATGGCCCGACGGATTACATAATGGCAAGCGTCGTAACGGCATTTTTAATGATCCCGTTTTGGATATTTTACCTAGTATTTTTTATTCTACTAATCGGCATTACGATCGTTATATTTTTTAGTAAATTCGTAGCGTTTTTGATATTAAGCACGCTGCCATTGGTGCTGCCGTTTTTGATCACGCCGCGCTTTTTGCCGTATTTATGGAGCTGGTACAAGTTATATCTATCATACGCCATAATAGCTCCTTTGGCATTTATAGCCCTAAATTTAGCAATGAATCCGATCATAGAGCTTGAGAAATATCAAAACGTCATAGGTGAATTATTTATAAAGCAGTTTGAATACTTGATAACCGGCGCGATCACTTGCATAACTGCGCTTTTCATAATCAGAAAAATACCAAATTGGATAAATGCGGTACTAGGAACACAGATGGAAAGCGGAGCAGGCGGAGTAGTGGCAGGCGCGGTAGCAGGCGGCATAGCCGGAAAGACTTTGCTGGGTGGACTAGCTAGAAAAGCGACCGGCGGCAGCTTTATCGGCGGAGCGTTGCAAAGCTTCGGCAAGGCCACTGGCGGAAATGCGGTAGGACAAATCACGAAAGCCGGAATAGACGCGAGTGTAAATCTTGGAAAAGATATAGGCAAAGGTACGAAAATGCTAGGAAAAGGCGTATATGATGCTTATAAAGTATTTCGCGGCGGATACGCGGTGCCGTAAGGCTAAAATTTAGAAAATTCTTTTAAAAGGGGTAAAAATGTTCGCACAAGCTACAATCATAGGAAATTTAACCAAAGATATAGAGCTCAGATACACGGCAAGTGGTATGGCCATAGGTAATACCGCAATAGCCTCGACACACAAATTTAATGCGGCAAACGGCGAGAAGCGGGAAGAGACGTGCTTTATAGACGTAACTTTTATGGGTAAAAGCGCGGAAATAGCCAATCAGTACCTGGCTAAGGGTTCAAGGATATTTATCGAGGGGCGGTTGAAATTTGACCGATGGACGGATAATAACGGACAAAACAGAAGCAAGCATAGCGTAGTCGTCGATAAGATGATAATGCTCGATACCAAAGATAGGCAAGAAATCGGGCAAAACGAGCAAACCCATTCTGTGTCGCAGATAGACAATGAATATATCGATAACGCGCAAGATGCGCCGTTTGAGCAATAAATTTAACTAAGGAGCGAAAAATGAGCAATGCCGTAATCATCATCGAAAGCCCAAACAAGTGCGACAAGATAGAGCACATAACCGGCGCAAAGGTTTATGCTACCAAAGGACATTTTAAAGAGCTTGCAAAGGAGATAGTGGCCGATTATACCGGCTATGAGCCGATATTTGAGATGAAAGAGCAAAGCAAGCATAGAATGAACGAAATTTTTAACGATTGCAAAGGCAAGGACGTCATTATCGCTACCGACCCGGACAGAGAGGGATACGGCATCGGCTACATGGTTTACGAGACGATTAAAAATATCGCCAAAAGCGTAAAGCGCGCCGAGTTTCACGAAATAACCGAAAGCGGCATTAAAAAAGGGCTAGATAAAGCCGTGCCGTTTGCAAGCTCAAATTTAAAGGAATTCGATAGCTTTAAAGCACGAGCGGTAGGCGATAAGCTGGTGGGCTTTATTATGTCGCCCGCTTACATCAACAAGCTCAACGATAAAAATTTATCCGTCGGCAGGGTTCAAACGCCGGCACTCGCCCTGATCGTAAAAAGAGAGCTTGAAATAAAAGAGTTTTTAGCAAGCCCGGCATCAAAACAGATCGACTACAAAATCAAAGCAAAGCTAAAAACGAGAAGCGGCGTAGAATTTACGGCCGTAAACGATAATATTTTTAGCTCAAAGGACGAAGCGAACGCAAAAATCGCCGAACTTGGCGGTAGCATGGCGAAAGTATATCAAATAGATACGAAACAAAGCCAAATAAAGCCGCAAGCTCCGTTTAGAACCAGCCAAATGCAAGAAGCGGCAAATAAGAGACTGGGGTTTAGCTCGGATAAAACCATGAGCCTAGCTCAAAAGCTATTCGAAAAAGGTCTTATAACGTATCATAGAACCGACAGCAACACTATATCGGACGAGTTTATAAACGAAGTAGAAGCTAAATTTAAAGGGGAGGAGTGGTACGAGAAAAAAATATATAAAGCCGGCAGCCAAAGTCAAGCCGAAGCCCACGAAGCGATCCGTATAAGCCACGTGCATGGTTACGGCGAGATAGATGAGATCGCCGGGCGCGAAAGCCTAAGCGACGACGAAAAATCGCTTTATGAGCTCATTTTTCTAAATTCAGTCCTAAGCCAAGCCAAAAATGCCGTAAACGAGAACAAAACATACGACATAGACGTCAAGGCTCTAAGCTTTAAGTCCAAGACCGGCAAATGCATTTATAAAGGCTTTAAGGGAGCTTTGAAAGAGCAAGCGGACGATGAAGACGAACAAGATAAAGACGTAGCCCAAATAGAGCTAAATTTAAATCAAGGCGACGAAGTCGAGGTATTGGGCTTCGAGCTGCAAGAGGTTAAAAAGCAAGCTCCGCAGCACTACAAGGAAAGCAATTTTATCTCCCTTTTAGAAAAAGAGGGCATCGGCAGGCCAAGCACGTACGCTACGTTTCTGCCTACGCTTTTAAAGCGGGAATTCGTAGTTATCGAGACCAAAGGCAAAAATCAAAACATAGTGGCCACCGGTAAAGGGATAAGTTTCATCGAGAGCGTTAAAAAGGACGACGAGTGGATCACGCAAAGCGAATTTACAAAGCAAATGGAAGGCGTGCTAGACGAGATAAGCGACGGCAAAGTAAATTATCTCGATTTTATAAAGCCGCTGCACGAGAAAATGGGCTTTAAAGAGCTAAATAGCGGCGAGACCAAACCTCCGAGCGAGGCTCAGCTAAATTTTGCGAAAAGCATAGCTTCGGATTTAAAAATAGCATTACCGGACGGCATAGAAGCAGACTGGAAAATTTGCTCGGATTTTATAAACAAAAATAAAGACAAAGCCATCCGCCCGCCGAGCGACAAACAAATCAAACTAGCGCAAGATCTAGCAAAAGATAAAAAGCTGGAGCTACCCAAAGGTTACGATACCGATCTAAAAATTTGTAAGACGTTTATAGAAAAGGCATTGAAGAGGAAATAACATGGTTGTGGACAACACTGAAATCTTTTTTCGTGTTTGCCGTAAAACGACAATCGATAAAGAGCAAGATATAGCCGGAATTTATTTCGGTAAAAAATATAAGGATACGTTAAACCCTGTATTTTTTGACATTTTTAAAAAATACAGGAGAAACTTAGAAAGTCGTTATGAGTGTATTATCGGCAAAGATGATTTTATATGCTTTGCAACGCAAAATAAGAAAAAATTTATTAAAGAGTTTGGCAGCGTACGTTCAGAACTCGCTTCATTTTTAGAGCATTATTTAAATGATCCAGAAGCTGATTGTTTTGAAATTTGCTTTTTAAAATCGTATTTCGATACAAAAAGCAAAACGGGACAAAAAGGGAAAGAATGAGCCAAATTTCAAACCAAAACGAGCTGGTCGGACAAGGCTGGATGGCGGATAAAGAAAAGAGAGCCAATGTATATTTTATGAAAGCCAAATACGAGATCGACGACGAGTTTTATACTAGCTTTGACGAGATCAGAGAAGAGCTGCAAGACTACAAAGCACACTTTAAAGACAAAATCGTGGTCTGCCCGTGCAATGACGGCAAAAATAGCAACTTTTATAGGTATTTCGCCTTAAATTTTAAAACTTTGGAGCTAAAAAAGCTCATCACGACGACGTTTAACATCAACGAGCTAAACTTGAAAGGCACGAAAATAGAGATCACGAGTAACGGCATGAGCGAAACACAGTTGCGCGGTCGGGGCGACTTTCGCAGCGACGAAGTAAAAGAGATAATCGCGCAGGCCGACATCATCGTAACCAATCCACCCTTCTCCCTTTTTAGAGAGCTTATAGATATAGCCCAAAGCGGTCAAAAGAAATTTTTAATCGTAGGCGGAACGTATTCGATTACCTATAAAAAGATATTTGAGCTATACAAAAATAACCAAATTTGGTTAGGAAATCACCAAGTAAATATTTTTACTCGCCCGGACGGCAGCAAAAAGCGATTTAGCAACGTATCGTGGTTTACGAATTTAAAAAGCACAAAGCATCAAACTGGCGTAAGACTGATGAAAAAATACAAAGGCAATGAGCACGAATATCCGGAATACGATAACTACAAAATCATAGAAGTGACCAATTATAAAAACATACCGATCGACTATGATGGCGTAATCGGCGTGCCCCTTACGTTCTTTTTACGGCACAACCCTGCGCAGTTTCATATATTAGGCTGCGATTTTGAGATCAAGGAAAAATACCCCGAGCTAGTAAAACAAGACTATGCCCAAAGCAACACGAAATCGGCCGTCCTAAACGGACAAGAACTATTTACCAGGATAATAATTCAGCGAATCAACGGCCTTAAACCGAGAACTAGGCTAATAAATCAAATTTAGGGAGAAATTTATTTAAAATCATGAAGAAGTCAAAGAAAACAGAACTATTTAACAGCCCCGCCAAGCGATTTATGTGGGTATTTTTGGCCATAAATTTACTAGGCTTTGGCACAAATGCAGTTTTATATTTTTTCAAACTACCTAATAAGGTGGAAACGATCCTAAACGCGGACGCGTTCTTTATAACGCTGGCCGCGATCTGCTATATCGTATTTAACGCAATGCTTTATTTTATTATAAAAATGCACTTCTTACTATCGACTAGAAAAGAGTAGAAATTTATAAAATATTATTGCTATTTTTATGTAATTTTATTTAAAATATATCTTTTATCTTTGATTTTATTTTATAAGATAGTATTTTAACAATATATATTTTATTATTTATTAAGTTTAAGGCGATATAATCATTTTAAATTTTTACGCAAAGGAGAGATGATGATAGTATCGATCTGCAACGAAAAAGGCGGTAGCGGAAAAAGTACGCTTGCCACGAACATAGCCATAAATCAAGGCATGGTAAAAGGCGAGTCACTTTTGCTGCTGGATACCGACCCGCAAAAGTCAATCGCCACGTTTTTAAATATACGAAACGAAGAGGGGCATCCAAAGGCATTTGATTTTGCTTACAAATACGGCGAAAATTTAAAAGAATTTCTGCAAAACGTAGATCGCAGCAAAGACATAGTCGTAGACACGGGCGGCCGAGATAGCAGAGAGATGCGAATAGCCATCGCTCTAAGCGACATCGTGATAATCCCGACCATTCCAAGCCAGTTTGACGTAAGCGTCCTAGACAAAATGGTCAATATCGTAAAAATGGCCAAAGAGCAAAACGAAAAGCTGCAAGCCTATATCGTAATAAACCGAGCCTCGACCAACCCGTTTTTATACAAGAAAATAGACAGCCTGAAAGCATTTATCGAGGAGCTTCAAGAGGATTACATAAGGCTAGCGGGCACGATCATATTTGAGCGCGAGCGCTACAAAATAGCCACACAACTAGGCTACGGCGTAGTCGAGATGAATGACGGCAACAAGGCGGAGCAAGAAATCAAAAACTTATGCGAAGAGATATTTTTAAAAGGGTGAAAAATAAGTATTTTATCGTTTTTTTAGTATAAATTTAGGAAATTTATTATTTTTAGTTTTGCGAAAAATTAAAAATAATGCTATCTTAATTTTTAATATTTTATTTTTTATTAAGATTAAGAGATTAGAATTTTAAAAAATAAAAGGGAAGAAAATGGACTTTAAAAGAGCAAGCAACTCTACGGACAAGCTAGAGGAATTTATAGCTGGGGCGGACACGCAAAAAGAAGCGCCGGCAAAAAAGAGCAAAGTGGCGATAGGGACGAAATTCTCAAAGGAACTGGCCGTAAAAATACGAAAAAAATATCCGACGTATACGCTGGCCAAATTTATAGAGCTCGCCCTAACGACGCCGATACCGCATATAAAAGACGATGTGCTGATAACAATTTATGATCAGGCCAAATGGTTCAACACCAGCATGAGCGAGTTTGTGCGGTTTAAAATGGGGCTTATCGAGGCGCCGCAGCCAAACGATCCAAAGGACGTGCAGCATATAAAAAATTATATCGTATTCGTAAGTGATTCTAAGAAAGAGAAAATAAGGCAGATCGCAGAGAGCCTAGAAGTAAGCATCCTGACGTATTCAGACGTTAAAATTTTAGCCACATACGAGCTCAAAGATATTTTTACCTTTGACGAACTGATGCAGTTTAAAGCCGAAGCGAACAACTACGACCTAGATACGGACGAATACATCGCTATGAGAATAAGAGGATAGCGCAGAACCCGGCAATTTATTTGTACCGGGAATGCGTTGTTTTAAGATAATTTTAAGTCCCTAGAAGCCCTGTAAGCGACGATGAGGATCAAAGCGATAGGGTTATGCACCTAAAGCGACAAGAGGCGCAGTTTTAAGCCCCTATTCTTTCCGTTTTTTCATTCAAAATAAATTTGAACGAGTAGCCGACCACCGCTTTTTTATTGCCGTCAGCTATTCTTTTCTCAAAAAGAAGTTTTTTGAAATAGCTTTCATTTAATTCGTTTATAGACGGATTAATTACAAAGCGATCCAAATCGGAAGCGTTATATTTAGCCGGCGCACTCATAAATCTTTCAAAGTCGTCTCTATTAAAATTTACACACTTAAAGCCGTCTTTATCGGTTTTTACGTTTTCGTATTGATGCAGGAGTCGATATAAAGTCTTGGCAAATTTGCCCTTAATCGCAACAAAGTCGTTTAAATCTATTTTCATAAATTTAAGGGTACTGAATAAAATCTCAAGAGCAACCGGGTTTAGTCTAAAACTTAATGATTGCTTATTTCTAAAAATCCGAATATCCGTAAAAAATACGCCTACGGTAGTTATTTCATCATCTTCGGTAATTTCGACGCTCCTATAGATGGCAGCGCCGTCTTGCCCTAAAACTTTGGCTCTAAAATTCTTTACTTCATCGTTAAATCTGGTTTTATTCAGGCCAGACGGCATAAATCTACAAATTTCAGAGTAAGGCATTTCAATAAATTTGGCATTTTCAACATAGCCCATCTGCTTTGCATACCAGCAGATCGTAAAAAAAATATCATAATCCCTAGCTGTGAAATTAACCGGGAACAACACAGAGTTCATTTTGTTTCGAAAGACAAGCGTACCACTCTTTTCGGCCTTAACAACCCTACTGGCTTTTAACACGAAATCACCTTCCTCAAAATAGAAAGAAATTTCACTCATGTCTATACCTCGCAGTTTAAAGATTTAACTGCTATAATAGAGTAAATTTAATGTGTTGCGACTTAAATTTATATATTTATGGCTTAAATAAGCCATGTTATGTAAATTTCTATCAATATTGTGATGCTCTAGACCCAATTTCACCATCGCTTATTTCACTAAATTTTTGTTTTAGACAAGTCTTCTAGTTGTAGTCAAACAAAATAAACTCATATAAATTTTTTCGAGTAGATATCCAGCAGTAAAATTTAATCTTAAATTTTAAATATAGTTAATATAATTAAAAATTGTTTTTTACGAGGAGTAAAGATGAGAATAATAAATGTAAAAGATATAAGAGAAGTCGTTGCTAAGCTTTGCAAACAGGCCTGTTATGTTGTGACGCCAGATTTAAAGGCTGCTTTTACAAAGGCTCAAACTAATGAAAGCTCGTCACTAGGCAAAGACATTTTGGGCAAAATTTTACAAAACGCTAAGCTTGCAGAAGAGGGCGTTGCACCTATTTGTCAAGATACCGGTATGACGGTTGTTTTCGTGCAGATCGGCCAAGATGTGCATATTGAGGGTGGGTATATTGAAGATGCGATAAATGAGGGTATTGCGGAAGGCTACACTGAAGGTTATCTAAGAAAGTCAGTCGTTGCTGAGCCACTTTTTGAAAGAAAAAATACCACAAACAACACTCCAGCCGTCATTCACACTAGGATCGTGCCAGGAGATAAGCTAAAGATTAAAGTAGCTCCAAAAGGTTTTGGTAGTGAGAATAAATCGGTTTTAAAAATGCTTGTACCAGCTGATGGTATAGAGGGTGTAAAAAAAGTCTTTTTAGAGGCTGTAAAATACGCTGGACCAAATGCCTGTCCTCCACTAACAATAGGCGTTGGCATAGGCGGTACGATGGATAAGGCAGCACTTTTGGCAAAAGAAGCAGCAGTTCGTTCAGTCGATAGTAAAAATTCTGATCCAAGATATGCCAAATTAGAAGACGAGCTACTAGAGCTTGCTTGCAAAACTGGTGTTGGTCCTCAAGGACTTGGTGGCGATACTACTGCCGTAAAAGTAAATGTCGAGTGGTATCCAACCCACATAGCAGGTCTTCCTGTTGCTATAAACATCAACTGTCACGCTGCACGCCACGCAGATGCCGAGCTTTAAGGAGAGAAAATGTCAGAAGTAAAAAGAATAATAGCACCATTTGATAAAGAGGTGGTAAAAAGCCTAAAAGCAGGTGATAATGTCCTAATATCAGGCACTATCATAGCAGCTCGTGACGCTGCACATAAGGCACTTACTGAAACATTGGCGCGCGGCGAGAAGCTACCAGTTGAACTAAAGGGTGAGACTATCTACTATGTCGGACCAACTCCAGCCAAACCAAATCAAGCTATCGGAGCAGCAGGTCCAACAACAAGTGGTAGGATGGATAAATATACCCCAACTATGATAAATGAAGTTGGCATAAATGGTATGATCGGTAAAGGCTACAGGAGTGACGCAGTAGTCGAGGCTATGAAAAAATCATGCTGTGTTTATATGGTTGCTATCGGCGGCATCGGAGCGCTCATTAGCCAAAGTATAAAAAAATATGAAGTGCTGGCTTATCCAGAACTAGGACCAGAGGCAGTTGCTAGGCTTACAGTTGAGGATTTCCCAGCAATAGTTGCCATTGACTGCGAGGGTAATAACTTCTATGAAGTCGGTCAAGCACCTTACAAAAAGATATAAATTTATCCCGCTAGCAAGCTAGCTAGCGGACTTTAGTAATATCCAAGACACATCGTTTCAGTTAATTTTATGCGTTTTTCAAATGGAGCAGGTGAGAAAAATTTGCATTTTTCAATGTAAATTCTATAAGAATAGCTAAGATTAAAATCATCATAAAATTTCTTCAAGTCTATAAATTTGATACCGCAAATCTCATAAAATTTAAAGAGCTCGTATATCTTAGAGCCATTTTTTGCTACAAGATGAGATGGAGCAAGCGAAGTAAAAGAGCAAAATACGCCTGTTGGAATAAGGCCATTTAAAGGTGTGCAGGTTTTTATAATGTTTTGAAATTTGACTGGAATGCTATTTTTTCTAAGAAAAACTATTCTTGAGTTTTCAAATTTAGCACTTATGACATTTTTCCAAAAAAGATAAGCATTTGATGAGATGCCGGCATTTTTAGCTAACTCAGCACCGAGTACATAATCATCTAAAAACTCATTTGGTGCGAGTATATTTTGCATCTTCATCCTTTTGAAATTTTGTCCATTATAGCTTTTGGAGACTAAAAATTTAGAAAATTTATAGTAGGATTTTAAAAAATTTCAAAAGGAGAAAATATGAAAAAACAAATCTCAACAAAAAATGCTCCACAAGCGATTGGACCATATTCTCAAGCTATTAGTTCAAATGGATTTTTATTTATCTCAGGTCAGCTTGGTGTCACACCAGCGGGTGAGTTTGCAGGTAGTAGCGTAGAGGCCCAAGCTGAGCAATCGCTTGAAAATTTAAAAAATATCTTGGCTGAGGCAGGGCTTACTTTTGATAATGCTGTAAAGACCACAATATTTCTAGCAGATATGGGAGATTTTGTTAAAGTAAATACTGTGTATGCTAAATTTTTTAAAGAGCCTTATCCTGCCAGAAGTACAGTAGCTGTTAAGACCTTGCCAAAAGACGCACTTGTGGAAATAGAGCTTATCGCGGCTTATTAATATACATTTTGTAAAAGTTCACATAATTTCAATGTTTAAATGATGGAGAGTAAAAACTCTCCAAATTTATACTTCAAAAACTAAACCCTTAAACCTATAATAAAAATACATACTTTAAAATTTTAAAGTGACAAACAAATTTTTCTAAAATTCCCTAATTATTTCAACTATCTTTAAGTATTGCTCGTATATAATTCCAGCTCA
>NZ_PIRQ01000013.1 GCF_003048535.1 Campylobacter concisus
GCCTTGGATTATGAGATTTCTGCTTTGTATAAGTTTGTTTTTGATAACAGCTTTTGCCCAGCAATTAGGCTGCTTTATTAATGAAAGTAACCAAAGCATCGTCTTTATAAAAGATGGACAGATTAAAAATTTAGATCTAAAAGATACGATTTATAAAAATCAAGAGTGCGGAAATGATGGAGAATCCTTTTATATCGCAAATTTAAATAATGAGATTATCGAGGTAGCAAATGAGAGAAATTTTTTATTTGCCATGCCAAATATCGGCTGTAAAATTTCACAAATTGTGGCAATTAAAAATAAAATTTACGTAGCTTGCGATATGGCAAATGAAGTCAGCATAGGCGTTTTTGATAAAAATCTAAATAAACTTTTAACTAAAAATTATAAAGATGTTTATAAAATTTCAAGCCTTTTGCCAATTGATGACGAGCTATTTTTTACAAGTTTTAATGGCAAAGCATTTTTGCTTGATAAAGAGCTTAATTTAAAAGAGAAAAAGCGTGTTGGCTTTGCTCCGCTTAGTGCCTGTAAATTTAAAGAGAATGATATTTTGCTTGGCTTTAGAGATGGAGAAATTTTAGATTTTAAAAGTGGAATCAAAAAGCAAGTTTTAAAATCTAAAATTTCAGCTCTTGCGTGTATAGAGGATGAAATTTTTATAGGTGATGGGGATGGAGTAGTCTATAAATTTGACAAAGATCTTAAGCTAAAAGGGCAAAAGGCTCTTTTTAATAATGAGATAAAAAGAATTTTTATAGATAAAGGCGTCTTAAATGGCGTAAATTTAGACAATGAGATAAAGAGTTTAGAGATAAATTCATTTTAAAAAGGAGAGTAAATGCAAAAGTTATTTTGTGTCGCAAGTGCTGCGTTGCTTGGGCTATCTTTAACGACTGCTTGTGCTGCTAGTAGTGACCTTGAAAAAGTCATGAAAGAGCGTGGGCTAAGCGAAAAAGATGTCCTTGCAGCTGCTAAAACTTATCAGCCTAGCGGTAAAAAAGATGATTTCATCGTCTTTTCATCTGGCGGGCAAAGCGGTCAAGTGCTAGTTTATGGCGTTCCGTCGATGAGAATTTATAAATACATCGGCGTTTTCACGCCAGAGCCTTGGCAAGGATATGGCTATGACAATGAGTCAAAAGCTGTTTTGAAACAAGGCAACATCAGGGGCAAAGAGATAACATGGGGCGATACACACCACCCAAATTTCAGTGAGAAAAATGGTGAGTATGTTGGTGATTATCTATTTATCAACGATAAAGCTAACCCAAGAATCGCAGTTATAAATTTGCATGACTTTGAGACAACTCAAATCGTTGTAAACCCTATTATGAAGAGTGAGCACGGCGGTAGCTTCATCACTCCAAATAGCGAGTATGTTATCGAAGCTAGCCAATATGCAGCTCCACTTGATAACAACTACCACTCAATAGACGACTATGAAGCAGTTTATAGAGGTGCTGTAACATTTTGGAAATTTGACTATCCAAAAGGTAAGATCGATGAGAAAGAGTCATTTTCTCTTGAGCTTCCACCATACTGGCAAGATCTAAGTGATGCTGGTAAAGGCGAGAGCTACGGCTGGGGCTTTACAAACTCAATAAATACTGAGATGTATACCGGCGGTATCGAAAAAGGTCTTCCTCCATTTGAAGCAGGTGCAAGTAGAAATGACACTGACTTCTTACACGTTTATAACTGGAAAATTTTAGAAAAACTTGTTCAAGACAAGAAAAACTACAAAGTTATAAATGGTCACAAGGTAGTTACAATAGACGCTGCTGTAAAAGCAGGTGCGTTATTTTTGATCCCAGAGTCAAAGAGCCCACATGGTTGTGACGTAAGCCCAGATGGTAGATATATCATTATTGGCGGTAAGCTTGATACTCACACATCAGTTTATGACTTTAGAAAGATCAAAGAGCTAATCGATAAAAAAGAGTATGCTGGCACTGACCCATACGGAATTCCTATCTTAGATAGAGAAAAGTCAATGCACGGACAAGTTGAACTTGGCCTTGGACCACTGCATACATCATTTGACTCACAAGATGGTGTACTTTATACTTCACTTTACGTTGATAGTCAAATCGTAAAATGGGACTATAAAAATTTAAAAGTGCTTGATAAGATAAATGTTCACTACAATATCGGCCACCTTGATACAATGGAAGGCAAATCAGCAAAACCAGTTGGCAAATATGCAATCGCTCTTGATAAACTTTCAATCGATCGCTTTAGCCCAGTTGGCCCACTTCATCCACAAAATCACCAGCTAATAGACATCACTGGTGCAAAAATGGATCTAATCTATGATATGCCAATCCCACTTGGTGAGCCACACGATGTTGTGTCAATAGCTGCTAGCAAACTAAGCCCAGCGCTTACTTACAACATGGGTACAAACTCAAGAACAGGCGAGGCTAGCCCATATGCAACTCTAGCTGGTCAAGAAAGAGTTGAAAGAAATGGTAAAAATGTAACTGTCTATGCAACAATGATCAGAAGCCACATCAACCCAGAGCACATCGAGGTAAATAAAGGCGATAATGTAACAATTCACTTAACAAACTTAGAGCGCGCTCAAGATGAGACTCACGGATTTGGCATCGACCTTTACAACATTCACGCTTCACTAGAGCCTGGCAAAACCGCTTCAGTAAATTTCGTAGCTGATATGGAAGGTGTCTTCCCATACTACTGCACCGAGTTTTGTTCAGCACTTCACCTAGAGATGATGGGTTATTTACTTGTTAAAGATCCAAATAAAAAATATGAATCTGCAAAAAATAACAAGCTAAAAACTCTAAGTCCAGAAGCTTTAAAAGCCGAATACGATAAAGTAATCGCAACTAATAAGGCAACTGATGATGTTATCCAAGAGGTTGTTAAATACCTAAAAGAGAAACATTATGAGAAATATCCAAAAGTAAAAGCTTTGGTTGACGACGCACTTGATCAATACGGCCACATCAAAGAGGTAAAAGCTAAAGCTGACGAAGCTTACAAAAAAGGCGACGTAAACGGCGCTATCCTTTGGGAGTACCAAGTATGGCAATACATGGTTAAAACAGCTGACGTTGGCTTAAGAGCTAAAAATAACCTAGCTAAAGAGATCGCAACTCCGATGAGCCCAGCTGCTGCAAAAGGTGAAGAGGCTTATCTAAAAGGCGGATGCAATGGTTGCCACGTTATCGGTCAAGTAAGCTCAGGTCCAGACCTAACAGGCGTCTTGCTAAGACATGAAAATGGCGAAAAATGGGTGGCAGAATTTATCAAAGATCCTGCTAAGTTCTATAATGATGACTACATTAAATCAATGATTGATTACTTTAACCTTAGAATGCCAAATCAGCATATGAGTGATGAAGAGATCAAAAATATCATCGAATACCTAAAATGGGTAGATGAAAACGCTGGTATGTAGTTTTTAAAGGGGCATTTTGCCCCTTTTTAAATTTTAAAATTTTATTTTTAGTAGATGAAATTTTAAAATTTAAAGGAGAGATCATGAGTAAATATAAAATTTATACCATTGTTGCACTTGTCTTAATGACTGTTTGTTTTACTTTGCCTGTTCTTGGTTGGCACGGAGCAAAAGAGCGTATAGCTGATGGTGATGAACTGCCATCTTATACTTACGGTATCTATAATCTTTATAGCTCATTTCAGTATAAAAATCACCTTTTATCAAAAGATGTAGCAAGCGATCTTCATAAGATGATCGAACAAAAAGCAGAGATAGGCACACCATCTTTTCCTATCTGGTACGTCTCTCTTGAAGCTCCAAATTATCCAAAATCAGCCTTTCCTGATGGAATTCCTGTATATTTTCACGTAGATGGATATAGTGGTGACGTGCATGAGATGAATACGATAAATCACTACATCGGTATGTATCCTATGGAGCATGGCGGAAATTTAGAGCGAGCGATAGCACCTTATTATTTGCTTATTTCAACGCTTTGTATGCTTGCATTTTTGTATTACAATGGCAAATTTAACTCGCTTCTTATGGTTCCAACCATTATCGCGCCTGTGCTATTTATGAGCGCATTTGCAGGATGGCTTTACTGGTATGGACACAATATGCAAGAGTGGGGTGCATTTAAGATTAAACCATTTATGCCAACAGTTTTAGGCGATGGTAGCGTCGCGCAATTTACAACGCACTCTTATCCAAGTATCGGATTTTGGGTTATGATTGCTATGAGTGTATTTTGCATACTTGCAGTATTTTCAAAGAAAAAAGAGCTAAATGCGTAAAATTTTCAATTTTGCCCTTGCTTTCTTACCTATTTTTAGCTCTGCAAATATCCTTCAAGATGCAATAAATAACGCTAGCCCTGGCGATGTTATAAAGCTAGGAGACGGCATCTATGAAGGAAGCATAACTATAAATAAGCCTCTTAGTATCGTTGGTGAGGGCAAAAACGCTCACATAAAAGGAAATGGTAAAGGCACAGTTGTAAAGATTATTGCCTCAAATGTTACGCTTAGAAATTTAAAGATAAGTGGTAGCGGAAATGACCTTGGTGAGTTAGATGCTGGCATTGGCTGTGATAAAGCAAATAATGTCTTGGTTACGCAAAATGACTTGAGTGATGTGCTTTTTGGGATTGATTTTAAAGAGTGCAGCAGCTCAAAGATCACTGAAAATAACATCACTTCTAAAAAAGGGGCCAGTCTTGGCTTTAGAGGTGATGCGGTTAGACTTTGGTATAGTCATGAAAATTTAATCGAGGGCAATTATATTTATGATAGCCGCGATATGGTTGCATGGTATGCAAGTCACAATAAATTTTTAAAAAATAAAGCGATTCGCGGTAGATACTCGCTTCATTTTATGTACGCAAATCAAAATTTAGTCGAAAACAATGACTTTATCGGCAATGCAGTCGGAATGTTTTTTATGTATTCAGCTGGCTCAAATATAAAAAATAATCTTGTTATGGATAGTGACGGCGCTTTTGGTATTGGTATTGGTCTAAAAGATGTTTCAAATTTTACTATCGAAAATAATACACTTATCTATAATGCGAGAGGAATTTTGCTTGATAACTCGCCGTTTCAGCCAGGCTCAACGATAAATTTCTTAGGCAATAAAATTTTACACAACGTAGTTGGCGTATATTTTCACGCTACTCAGGGGACAAGCATATTTGAAAATAATGATTTTATAGGCAATATGGATATCGTTGCGAACGACACTCCAGGCGATAAAATGGCATTAAATCAGTGGAGTAAAAATTATTATGATGAGTATGAGAGCTTTGATAGAGATAAAGATGGCTATGGCGATACGCCTTTTATACATCTATCATATGCCGATCAGCTTTGGCAGTATTATCCGAATTTGCAGTTTTTCTATGGCTCAAGTGTCTTTAGTATCTTAAATTTTTTAGCCAAACTCGCGCCATTTTCTGAGCCAGTAAAGCTACTTGAAGATAGCACGCCAAGGATAAAACCACTTGATGCTTCAAATTTTAACGCGTTAAAGGCAAAGCGTGGATAGAAGAAAATTTATAATCTTAGGCTCAGTCGCAGCTGCCGCAGGATATGGCATAGGTAAAATTTTGCCAAAAAGTAGCGGTGATAAACTCTATCTTAGACCACCAGGTGCGGTTGATGACTTCGATGATCTTTGTGTCAAATGTGGTCAGTGTGTGCAGGTATGCCCTTATCACAGTATAAGTTTGCTTGATATAAAAGATGGATATTCAAATGGTACAGCATACATCGATCCTAAAAAGAGAGGTTGCTATTTATGTGATCTTTTCCCATGTGTGCTCGCCTGTCCAAGTGGTGCGTTAGATCATGCTACAAAAGTTGTTGATGATGTGAAAATGGGCGTTGCTGTCTTGAGTAATGCAAATGCCTGTATGTGCCTAAAAAGAGAAAAACTAAGCGAAGATAGCGTTGAAGATTTGCTTGTTCGCAAAGTTTATAATGATAGGGAAGAGGCAGAAAAAGATAAGATAAAAGGCAAAATCGGTCAAATTTGTGACCTTTGTGTCAGCATTTGCCCAGTTGGCGATAGTGCAATAGTAATGAGCGAAGCAAATTTGCCACTCATAAAGCATGGCTGTGTTGGGTGTGGGGTGTGTGCTGAGATTTGTCCTGTAAAAATTATAAACATTGCCCCAAAAATGAGTTATGATGAAATTTATAAGGAGAAAGAATGAGATTAATAATATCTTTAGTGGCTGCTGCTTTGCTATTTGTCGGCTGTGAAAAGAGCGATGACAAAGCGCAAAAAGCAGCCAGCGAGCAACCAATAAATGTAGCCACGAGTGCTAGCATAAAGGTTGAAAAAAAAGAAAATAACCAAAGCACAAATAAACAAAATGACTTCATAAAATACGATATGCACGGCGAAAAGAGCGTAAAATTTGGACTTGAAGATAATAACGTAAGCCGTCAAATCGGTGCTTTAGCAATGGTAAGAACCCCTCTTCAAACTATAAATTTAAGACTTATAAAGGGCAGGCTTAGCAAAAATTTCATTACAAAATGTTCAGCTTGTCACGATGATTACGCAAATGGCATCATCGGGCCATCACTTTTAACAAAAAGTGAAAATGAAATTTATACAATGATAAATGCTTATAAAAATAAAGAAAAAGTCAATGTCTTGATGCGAGATCTTGTTAAAAAAATGGATGATAGTGAAATCAGAAATTTAGCTAAAGAAATCAGTGATTTTAATACACAATTTAGGAGCAAATAATGAAAGTAGGAAAGATTATAACCATTATTTTAGCAGTAGCAATTTGCGGTATTATGGTATTTATGTTAAGCCAGACTCCGCCTAAAAAGGAAAAAGTAGCAACTAATACTCAGCCAAAAGTAGAGCAAAATTTTACAAAAGAGCAGCCAAAGTCTAGTGAAGAATTTGCTAGCGAAGATGAGCTAAAAAAGGTAAAAGAGCTAAGTCTAAGTGTGGCTAAAGTGCACAATGAAGGCGTTAGCAAGCAATATCTAACAACTTGTGCTCCGTGCCATGGTGCAAATGCAAAAGGCGTCGTAGCTCCTGATATAACGCATCTAAGTAAGGATGAATTGCTTAAAAAGCTAGCTGATTATAAAGCTGGCAAGGTGCAAAACTCGCTTATGAAGGGGCTACTTACAAATGTTAGTGATAGCGAGCTTGAAAGCCTTGCAGATGAAATTTCTAAATTTAAAAAGTAAAAATGGACAAATATAACACTCGTGCGACGATTAGAAATGTAAGCTTTCTAAGCACATTAATCACAACTACAAAAGATGGCAAGAAGCGTGCTAGTATACGTTTTTGGCGCATATTTAGCATTATTCTAGTTCATCTTTTATTTGTGCTTTCATATAGAGTTGATATACAAATTTTAGAAGGCGACATCAGTGCCTCAAGAATATTTGGTTTCCACTTGGCAGATGCTTTTATGAGCCTGCAAGTATTTCTGGCGACGCATGAAATCCATGTAAATTTAATAATTGGCTCACTTAGTATCTTGGCGTTTTATATCATTTTTGGCGGTAGAGGCTTTTGCTCTTGGATCTGTCCTTATTCATTAATAAGCGAAATAGCTGAGAAGATCCATGAAAATTTGCGTGCTAAAAAGATAGTAAAACCACGAGTTTTTGACACAAAGTGGCGATATGTTTTTACCATTTTATTTTTAACCCTTAGCTTTGCTAGTGCAAGCCTTACATTTGAAATTTTTAATGTTGTTGGGATTTTTTCAAGATTTATTATCTATGGCTATTTTCATGCTATTTGGTTCGTTGTGGCTATGCTTATGGTTGAAATTTTCTTCTCACGTAGAGCTTGGTGTAGGTATGTCTGTCCTATTGGAGCTACTTACTCGGTGCTAGCTAAACCAAATGCCATAAAAGTTAGCTGGGATAAAGAAAAATGCGATCACTGCTTAGTTTGCACTGATGTTTGTCTAGTGCCTCACGTACTTTTTATGACAAAAAAAGGAGCAAAGCTTGACGAGAGCAAAAATATCTTTAGGATAGCTGGCGCTGATTGTACACTTTGTGGTAGGTGTATTGATGTGTGTCATCAAGATGCACTGAAATTTGACAACGGCTTTAAAAAACTCATATAAGGAAAAATTTTTGATAGATATAAAAGAAGTAACTAAAATTTTTGGCTCGCAAAGGATACTTGACAATGTTAGCCTAAACGTAAAATCTGGCGAAAAAATAGCAATACTTGGACAAAATGGAGCTGGCAAAAGCTCGCTCATGCGTATCATTTTAGGTGAGTTTATCCCAAATAGCGGAAGCATCGCAATAAATGGCGTAAACACTCTAAAAGATAGAAAAGGGGCTTTGAAATTTATCTCATTTGTGCCACAAACCCCACCACCGCTTAAATTTAATCTACGCGAGCTTTGTGAGTTTGTTTGCAAAAGCTCAAATGTAAAATTTGAAGAGATTGAGAAATTTAGCAAGCTTTTAGAGCTTGATCTACATGCAAATTTAAATAAGCCATTTTATAAGCTCTCTGGTGGCATGAAACAAAAGATGCTAATAGCCATCGCATTTGCTAAGGATAGTGAAATTTTGATGTTTGATGAGCCAACGGCAAATCTTGATGTGAAAGCAAGGCTTTCTTTTAAAAATTTACTTGATAACTTCACGCAAAACAAAACACTTGTTTTTATTTCACACCGAATTGATGAGATAGCAAATTTATTAGATAGATGCGTCTATATGGATCTTGGCAAGATAATCAAAGAAGAAAATTTAAGGAGCAAGAGTGAATAATCTTTTTTTAATAGCAAAGCTTGATGTAAAAGAGTCTTTTCGCTCAAGATGGTTTGTGATATATGCTGCGCTTTTTTCTGCTTTGATGATAGGATTTTTATTCAGTGGAGTGACTGACTCACGCGTACTGGGCTTTTCTGGGCTTACTAGAGCACTACTTTTGTTTATTCAAATTTGCGTCATCATTGTGCCTATTTTTATTCTCATTTCAACTGTAAGAAGCATAAATCAAGATAGAGATACAAATTTGCTTGAATACATCCTTAGTTTCCCGCTAAGTCTTAGAGAGTATTACTTTGGCAAGGCACTGGGCCGTACATTTGTTGTTTTTGTGCCACTTTTGTTTGCTCTTTTGCTTTGTGTTGTTGTTGGTTTTATAAAAGGTGTGGCGATACCTTGGAGTGTATTAACACTTTATTTTGGATTACTTTTTAGCTTAAGTATTATTTTTCTATCGCTTGGATTTTTTATCTCAAGCGTGATTAAAAATCAAGAGACAGGCCAAGGCGTAGCGTTTTTACTTTGGCTTATAATGCTTGCATTTATTGATCTAGCATTAATTGGACTTCTTATGAGAAGTTCAGTCGATGAGTATGTTATTTACGCTATTGCTATACTAAATCCGATAGAGCTTTTCAGGATAGCAGCGCTTAGTCTTTTTGATCCAAATTTAGCAGTTATCGGTACTGCATCTTATTTTATTTTAAGCACCTTTCCAAAAGCGACATTTGTAGCTTACGCGATTATCTATCCGCTCGCACTAGGCATTATTTTGCTAGTTTGTGGCTATTTTGCCTTTAGCAAAAAAGATTTGGTTTGAGATTGTTTTTTGTTAAAGAAAAGTTGGTTTTAAATTTAGACGAAACTTGTATTATTCCACTTGTCCAACAAGAAACCTCCTTTTTGTAATAGCTCCCTTTCCCCCAAAGGGGGCTAACTTCTTCCAAGAAAATTTATGAAAAAATCCATTTTGTTTTTAGCATTTACACTTCTATCTTTGAATGCAAACTGGGATATAAATGTGCAAGAGTGCATTAATAAAAGTAACGCTAAAGCTTGCGAGAATTTTACAAAAAAGCTTTCAAGTGAGTGTGAGAATAAAGATAAAATTTCTTGCTTTATCTATGCAGATATGCTAGGGCGTGGTCTTGGCATAGAAAAAGATACGCAAAAATCTTTTGAGATATTTAGATCGCTCTGTGATGATGGTGGTAGTGAGGCTTGCTACGAGCTAGCGACAAAGTATCTTCAAGGAAATGGCACTGAGCAAAGCTTTGATCTTTCTGCAAATGCTCTTGATAAAGCTTGCAAGATGGGCAGTAAACGAGCTTGCAATGTATTAGAGCTTGTGCCTAAAAATTAGCCTAATTTTATGCTTGTACTAATTAAAAGAAATTTCTTAAATATAGCTTCTTTAAAGTTAAATTTACTTTAGTATTACTTGGAATTTCTTTTTTATTAACTAAAAATTTTATTAAAATTTATGCTTAAATAATACTATTTCATCGTCCTAAATGGACCCTCCTTTTTGTAACTGATAAGTCTTTGCTTCCCCCTTTTCTGGCTTTTCGTATACACAAAGAGGAGTTGTTTATTCTTTTGAAAATCAAATCTATTTATTTTTTTCAATTTACATTCTATAAAAATTTTTCTTTTTTGAAATCATAATTGATAATAGTTTTAAATATTATCAAAGTAAATTTTGTGTAAGATTGCGAGCCATTATCAAAACCTACTATTAAAAGGCTTCAAAACAAAGTGAAATTTCTAAATCAAAATTTTTTTTTTATAAAGTGCACACTTATTTATCTCTTTTATTTTTCATTCCACTTGCAGTAGTTTGTTTTAGCGGTGCGATCCTTGTTTATAAAGATGAGCTAAACAGCCTTCTTGTCCCAAATGTCGTAAATGTAAAATTAAACAAAGAAAATTTAAGCAAAAGGATCAGCTTTGATGAGCAAAGAGAGATCATCGCAAGCGAGCTTGGCGGCTACGAGATGGTCGGCATCAACATCGATGCCGACCTTAAAAAATGCGACAAAATTTGGTTAATCGAGCACAATGACAGCCAAAAAGAGTGGAAATTTATCTATTTTGACGCTTTTAGCGGTAAGATAAAGAGCGAGCCACTCGCACATGATGAGGGCTTTTTTGGAGTTTTAACCGAGCTTCATGAGTCGCTATTTCTAGAAAAGAGCGGTCACATTATCCTTACTCTAACCGCTATTTTTACGTTTTTTATCTGCATAAGTGGTTTCGTGATTTATAGAAAATTTTGGCTGACACTACTTAGGCTTCGTGTAAATAGGCTAAATATTTTTATGAGCGACATTCATAAAATGATAGGAATTTTTTCTACACCTATTTTACTACTCATTTGCATAAGCGGTGTTTGGTGGGAATTTCAAATGGCACGCATGCCAGAGTTTAAAAATGACTTCGTTATAGATGCAAAAATTTATAACAAAGGCCTATCTCTTGACGAGCTGGTGGCCCGCTCAAAAAATGATCTTACTGGCTTTGAGCCACACTTCATCTCACTGCCTTTTATGCAAGGAGCAAACATACGCCTTTTTGGCTATGTAAAAGATCAAAATTTCTTGCATAACGAATATTCAAGCATATTAACTTACGATAAAAATAACGGCGAATTAGTAAGTATTTTGGACATAAAAAATGCAAATCTAAGCGAAGAAATTCTCTCAGCATTTAGAAAATCGCACTTTGGCAACTACAACCAAATCACAAAATTTATCTGGTTTTTGGTTGGTATTTCACCGCTTATTTTAAGTATCTCAGGGCTTTATTTGTGGATTAAAAGAAATTTTAAAAGGAGAAAAAATGAAAAAATTTTTAATTAGTTTGGTTGCATTAAATTTGATGCAACCTCAAATTTTTGCTAGCCAAAGCGATAAAATTTTAGAGGCAATCGATGTCGTGGAGAGCGAGCGAAGAGACGATGCAAACTACTTTGCAAAGGAGCTTGTAAAGAGCACAACAAGGCTAAATTTAACCTCTCGTCAAACGCCGCAGTCGCTAACTGTGCTAACAGAGGCTAGGCTAAAAGATCAAGGCATCAAGGACTATCAAGTGCTTCTTAGAAATGTCCCAGGCGTTACGCTAAA
The DNA here is from genome assembly GCF_003048535.1 of Campylobacter concisus. Lineage (NCBI taxonomy): Bacteria > Pseudomonadati > Campylobacterota > Epsilonproteobacteria > Campylobacterales > Campylobacteraceae > Campylobacter > Campylobacter concisus. The sequence continues at coordinate 11,886 of NZ_PIRQ01000013.1, forward strand.
CAAATGGGACGAGCGCGTATATCCGACGGCTCGTGGCTTTAAGATAGATTATTACTTACTTGATTCGATGCCTAGCTTTGGTGGTTTTAGTCTTGGTGCAAACGATATGAGCTTGCTACCTTATGAAAGAGTTGAGGTGGTAAAAGGGGCAAATGGCTTACTTGCAGGCGCTGGCAACCCAGCTGCAAGCTTAAATTTCATAAGAAAAAGGGCAGACTCAAAGGAGCTAAAAGGAAATTTTGGCGTAAGTGCTGGCTCATACGATAGATACGGCGTAAATGGTGATGTGCAAACGCCGGTAAATGAGAGCGGAAGCGTCAGAGCTAGGTTATCTTTTATGCATGAGAAATCACACTCTTATATGGATTATTACAACCGTAAAAATAGCGCGATTTATGGCGTAGTCGATAGCGACATAGGCGATAACTCATGGCTTAGTCTTGGTACATTTTATCAAGAGCTAAGACGCCGTGGCGTTAGATGGGGCGGTATGCCAGCATTTTACACAGATGGCTCTAGGACAAATTTTAGTAAAAATGAAATTTTCTCTCAGCCTTGGACGAGATGGGATATAAAAACACTTGATTTTTACGCTGATTTTAAGCACTACTTTGAAAATGAAGCGAGCTTAAATTTAAGCTACTCATTTAGGCGCGCAAATACGGATACTAATTTGCTCTACTACGGCGGCAAGGTAAATTTAGACGGTACGGGCGATGTTAGCGGACTTAGCGTCTATGCAAACAAAAGAGAGGAGAATATCCACAACGTAGATGCATACGCAAATATCCCTTACGAGCTAGCAAATTTATCTCATGAGTTTGTCTTTGGCGCGATGTATAACAACTACCAAAACAGCTCCGATAAGGTCAGTAGCTACTGGAATAGCCGCACGACTCCGGCAGGCCTAGCCTATGCGGCGCGCACTAGGATAGATTTTAATAACCTGCACCTAGACGACCCGAAGCTACCTTACGCCGATCAAAACAATAAAGACAAAACGATACAAAAGGCATTTTACGCGGCAAATAAACTATCAATCACTGATGAGCTTAAATTTTTGCTAGGCGCCAGGGTGAGCTACTACAAATACGAGATCGAGGGTGGCAAAGGCAATAGAAATTTCACAAATGAGATCACGCCATATCTTGGCATCACTTATGACATCGGAGCAAATCACACTCTATACGCCAGCTATACGAGTATATTTAAACCTCAAAGCGTAAAGGATGCAAACGACAAATATCTTGATCCGATCCAAGGCAAAGACTACGAAGTGGGCATCAAAGGTGAGTATTTTGATGGGGCACTTCAAGCAAGTCTTGGCATCTTTAAGATCGTGCAAGACAAGCTTGGTATAGATACTGGCAAGATAAATCCAGCGACAAATGCCAAAATATATGAATCTGGCAAGGGTGTGACAAGCAAGGGTGTCGAGCTAGATCTAAATGGCGAGATTACTAAAAACTTAAGCCTAAGCTTTGGCGCAACGCACTTTAACGCAAAAGATGCTAATGGCGAGAAATACGCCACTGACTCATCAAGAAGCACGGCAAATTTATTTGCAAAGTATGAATTTAGAGACTTTAGAGTAGGGGCTGGAGCTATGTATAAGAGCAAAATTTATAATGGCAAAGGCGCAGATGAAATCACACAAAAAGGCTACACTTTGGCTAATTTAATGCTTGGTTATAAATTTGCTAAAAACTTTGACGTGCAGCTAAATATCGACAATCTATTTAATAAAAAATACTACGAGGGCATCGGCAAAAACTTGATGGTTTATGGCGATCCACGCACATTTAATCTAAGCTTTAACTATAAGTTTTAATCTAATCAAATCACCAGCTAAATAAGCTGGTGATAAATTTCAACTCCTAAAGTGTATAATTAGAAAAATATATTTTAGGATGAGTACCATGTTTAAAGTAGAGGTTATTTATAAATTCTGTCTTGTTTTAGTTCTTATTTTGGGGCTTTGTATGCTCGCATTCTCTGGTGTAAATTTTGCGCTTGGCGAATATAACGAGCATCTATTAAATGCCCATAAAATCACAGGTTTTTTAATATTGCTTGCTGCAACACTTCACGTTATAAATCGCAGAAAAAAACTAGTAAAACTAATAAATGAAACAATGGATGTGCTAACGCGCAGTAAAAATCCAAGCATTTGCAACATGGACCGAATCATCGCCTCACTAGAGCCATACAGCATAACTGAAATTTCACAAATGTTAGGCTTTGACGAGGCCATTTTTTGCGAAACTTTACGTAAAAATGGGGTTAAATTTAATGACACTAGCCAAACTCTACGCCAGATCGCACGAATGAATGATGAAAAGATATTTTTCGTGCTAGTTCTTATAATCGAGGCGAAATTTGGCAAGAGATTTTGTGGTGAGCTAAAGTACAAACGTGGCGGAAAACTTAAAGATAAAAAAATGGTCGCATAGAGCTAGCTTAGCCTTTGCTAGCTTGTGCCATGCAGATGAAGCTATCTTTACTCCAGCGCCTAAATGTGCAGTCATAGCAGCTCCTCTCGCCGCCGCAGCTCATCTCTTCTTCGTCATTATCTAGCTTAAATTTAGCGCAGTTTTGGGCTATTTGGCGAGCTTTTTCGTAGTTAAATTTGCCGTATTTAAACTCATTTTTCTCATTGAAATTTTACATCATCAAAATTCCCGAAGCTCTTTTATATTTAAATTTCTAAACTCACCATTTTTGTCTTTTTGCACGAGTAAAGTTGCCTTGTGATGCCAAAATATAGGCTTTAAAGTGCCATCTAAATTTGTCATCTCATCTTTTGCGAGCTCTTTAAAATTCTCATCCAAAACCGCCTCGATAAATGGAAGCTCTGTAAGCTTAGCAACGCTTAGCTTTGGCTCATTTAGATTAAATTTGCCCCTTATCTTGCCATCATCGCCGCTAAGCCTAAGCCCTATGCCAGCAAGCGCGTAGGAGCTCATACAAAAGACGCGCTGGGGGCTTGGCGGCGAGCTAAGCGAAACGGAGGAGGCGCGGCTAGCGGAGTATTTTAACAGCGGCAAATACAAACCAAGGCAAGAATTTATGCACTGGGCGTTCGTAGCTGTCGATAAGGCAAATAGAATTTTATAGTTAAAATTTCTTCTAGAATGGAGCAAATTTGATGCTAGTTATATGCCTAACTATGACAAAAGTAAAAGATAATTGGCAAGTTTTATAAAGTGGTTTTTTGCTTAGTGCCAATGTTTTAAGCAATAAAAATAAAGGTCAGTAGACTTTAAGTTATAGATAGTTTTATGGCGGGTAGAGAGAGATTCGAACTCTCGGTGAGTTGCCCCACACACGCGTTCCAGGCGTGCTCCTTAAACCGCTCGGACATCTACCCAAGAAGAAAGTGATTATATCTTTATTTGCTTAATGCTTAGCTTTTAGAGCTTTAGCCCCAAGATAACGACATCTTTGTACTCGCCATCCATCAGGCAAACGCCAGGTAGTTCGCCCCATTTTTCAAAGCCAAATTTCAAAAACAGCCCAAGACTTGCTTTGTTTTTGCTAAAGATTAGTGCGATGATATTTTTTAAATTTAGCCTCTTTGCTTCATTTAGGCTGTGGGCTAAAAGCTGTTTGCCGATGCCCCATTTAAGAGCCTTTTTAGCGACATAGATGCTTATCTCTACGCTTATATCGTAAGCGATCTTGGGATTAAAGTCACTTAGTGAGCAGTAGCCTAAAATTTCATCATTTTCTTTGTAGATAAAGATAGGGCGCGAGCTGCCGTGGGCGTTAAACCAAGGCTCTCGCTCCTTTGTGCTAACTGGCTGCATATCAGCAGTCGCACTTCTATCTAAAATGTAGTCATTGTAAATTTGCGTGATAGCTTCAAGGTCGCTTAAATTTGCTCGCTCGATCAAGCCTAACCTTTTTTGGCAGCTTGATAGACTGGCTCAAGCTTTGCTGCGATCTCTTTTAAGTCCTTGATCCTGCTCTCATTTGATGGGTGAGTGCTTAAAATTTCAGGCACCTTTCCGCCACTTATCTTGCTCATTTTTACCCAGACTTCGACTGCTTCTTTTGGATCGTATCCGGCTCTTGCCATTAGCTCGGTACCGATGTGATCAGCCTCGGTCTCATGCGAGCGAGAAAACGGCAGAGATATGGTGTATTCGCTAGCTAAATTTAGAGCATTAGCTCCAAGATCGCCAAGGCCAGTAGCTGTAGCTATTGCAAAGATACCTATGCTTTTCATCTGATCAGCACTTGCTTGCTCTCTGCTGTGTTCCCTAAGAGCGTGTGCGATCTCGTGTCCCATGACTGCAGCTAGCTGTGCATCTGTTAAATTTAACCTTTTTATGATGCCACTATAGACGACTATCCTTCCCCCTGGCATACACCAAGCATTTAGCGTATCTTCATTAATGACATTTACTTGCCACTTCCATTTTAGAGCGTCATCTCTAAAAACACCAGTTTGGGCGATGAGCCTTTTAGCGATATCTTGAACTCTTTTTGTAAGGATCGGATCAACATTTAGCTCGCCTTTGCTTCTAGCAGCTGTTAGTGTCTTGACGTAGGCTTGGGCTGAGCTTTGCTCCATAGCTTCTGATGAGACTAACATAAATTGCTTACGATCAGCACCAACAACGCCTGCTTTTGTAACGCTTGAGCAGCCAGTGAAGAGCAAACTAGTCGCTAACAATGTAAGTAAAATTTTTTTCATTTTTATCCTTTTTGGACTAAAATCTTGCGTATTATAGCCTGAGTTAGATATGCATTGTTAAACGAGGGGGAAATTTAATTTTTGGAGCTGAAACGGCTTGCAAATTTTAAAATTTGTCAGAAATTTTCTAAAATAAAACGCATGCAGTGCGCCAGCACGATTGCATGCCACTCCTAACGTGCGAGGGGTTTAGGGGATTCAAAAAGGGGGATAAGGGGACGGCTTCGTAATTCAAGTCCCCTTGTCTCCCTTTTAAATAAAAAGAAATTTACGAATTTAATAAAGCTATTTTACAAATTTTAAATTTTCATTCACTCGCAAGAATTGAATACTAAAATTTGGCTTCGCTTATCGCTTAGCTCAAATTTTAGAGCCGAAATTACTCGTTCATGAAATTTTAAAATTTATCCGAGTTTCTTCAGCATATAAATTTGTCCCTACGCTTTATAGTCTATATTTCTCTCAAATTCTCTCAAACGCTTATTAACCGACCTTAGCTCCGTTATTATCGTCCAGTTATCGATAAAGACGCTAAAACTCTCTCTGACCTGCGAGAAAGCGTTGCTAGCTTGGATCAAAACACCAAGCGTGATGACACCGCTAAATAGGCCATTACCCATGATGATGTAAGGCACGATGACAAGAATTTGCGAAAACGAGATGAGCCAAAGATTGAAGTAGCCGTAGTGCAAAAATAGCTTGTAGTAGTTTAGCTTGACCCCCGTAAAAAGCTCTAGCATGACGTTTGGCTGGCAAAATTTGACCTTGTCGTCCTCGCCGTAAACTAGCTCTTTTCTAAAGGCCGCCTCTGCTTTTTGGTTGTTATACTCAAGATGTGGCAGCTTTATGCCTACAAACCACGATACGATGAGGCCTCCGATGCTAATTAACAGCGCGATATAAACTAGCGAGCCATTGATATCTTTTATGTAAGGCAGGCTCACGCTTTTGCTTAGCTCCCAAAGCACCGGTATAAAGGCGATGAGTGTCATAAATGCCTTTAAAACCTGCACACCAAGGCTCTCCATGATCTTAGCAAAGCGATAAACATCCTCTTGGATACGCTGTGAGCTGCCCTCGATGTCATTTTGGCAGTTTCGCCAAAATTTGAGGTATTTAAAGGTCATCGCCTCCCTCCAGCGAAAGACCCAGTGGCTCGCAAAGAACGATATCACCGTGTAGGTTACGACGTATGGCATGGCGATCTTTATGAAATTTAATATCTCGCGCCAAAACTCATCTACTTTGTGATCCTTTGAGTTTTGCACGATGTCGTAGAAATTTTTATACCACTCGTTGATGCGGACGTTTAGATGCGTTTGATAGACAAGTAGTAAGATGATAAAGATCGCTCCGCCGTAAGCCCAAAGCGCCCATTTTTTATCTTTAAAAAATGATGAAAACATAAAGTGCCTTTTGTAAATTTTGGCAATTATAGCAGGCAAGGTTTAAGCATTTATATAAAATTTAAATCCAAACTATATCATTTTGCAAATTTTAACGTAAAGGAAAATGATGAAGAAATTTGCATTTTTAGCTCTTAGCCTTTGTGCGACCTTGGCGTTTGCGGCCGATATGAAGGTCTATAAAAGCCCAACTTGCGGTTGTTGTGGCAACTGGGCCAATGCTATGCAAAAGGCTGGCTTTAGCGAAGAGACCATAAAAGTAGATGACATGGTCAAGGTCAAAAAAGAATTTCACGTGCCACTAGAGCTTTCAAGCTGCCACACAGCTGTCGTTGATGGCTACGTTATCGAGGGTCACGTGCCAGCTGATGAGGTCAAACGCCTGCTGGAGCTTAAACCAAAAGATGTCGTTGGTATCGCAGTGCCTGGCATGCCTATGGAGAGTCAAGGTATGGAGCAAGGCGGTAAAGCCGAGCAATACGACGTCATACTCTTTAAAAAAGATGGCTCGCAAGAGGTCTTTGCTACTTATATCGGCTCTAAAAAGCTAAAATAACTTCAAATTTAGACTTAGCTCGTCTTTTGGTGAGCTAAGTTAAAAAGAAATTCCCTTGCTAATGGCGATGATGCAGAGCAAAAAGGCTATTGGCACATAGATAAATTTACCTACAAAGTACCAAAATGAGCCGTAAGTTTTATTTGCTCCTGAATTTACCTCGTCTAAAATTTTTTCTTTTTTAATGATCCAAAACCAAGATATTGCGCCGATGACTGCGCCGATTGGAATAATATAGATCGACACAAAGTCCATCCAAGGTCCCCAACTGCTAATAGGCTCCATAAATGCTCCTATGCCAAAGCAAACTGCACAAAGTAGCGTGAGCGTCCAAAATCTACTAAGGAGTGGGAATTTATGCATTAGTGACTCGGCGACTACTTCAAACATATTTTGAAGTGAGGTGATACCGCCAAAGATGACTGCTGTAAATAAAATAATGGCAAAAATTTGACCGCCGATCATATTTTGTAAAATTTTTGGAAGCGTTACAAAAAGTAGCTTTGGACCTTCGGCTGGATCCATAGCATAGGCAAAGACTGCTGGGATCATAACAAGAGCGGCCACAAGAGCTGCGATAGTATCAAAAAAAGCCGTAGTTTTAGCACTCTCAACGATATCTTCATCTTTTGAAAGGTAAGCCCCATAAACTATCATGCCAGATCCTGTGATAGAGAGCGAGAAAAAAGCTTGACCCATCGCAGAAACCCATACCATCGGGTCTGCAAGCTTACTAAAGTCAGGAATAAAAAGGAATTTATATCCATCAAATGCATTTGGCAGCATCGCAACATTTATAGCCAAAATGCTAAACAATACAAAAAACAGTGGCATCATTATTTGATTTGTTTTTTCGATACTTTTTGCTCCAAAAAATAGTGTAAGAAGCGTGCCAACAACGATGATAAAATGATAAGGCAAGACTGAGTAATCTTGAAGTGCAAATGAGTTAAACCAAACATTCGTATCAACGCTCATAAATGAGCCAGTAAGCGCCTGAGTAAGGGCTTTTAGTACGTAGGCGATGATGACTGCGTAGCCAATAGCTATACAAAGTGAGCCAGCAAGCGGAAGCCAGCCAATAATACTGCCAAATACGCCTAAATTTCTACTTTGCCAAGCATATTTATATGATCCAAGCGTACCAGTCTTTGCACGTCTGCCAATCGCATACTCTGCACTTAGACCAACGTATGAAAAAAGAGCTATAAAAAAAACATAGATGAGTAAAAACGCCGCACCGCCATTTGTGCCAAGTTTGTAAGGAAAGCCCCAGACATTTGCCATGCCAACTGCTGAACCAACTGAGGCTAGTATAAATGCCCAACGCGATGAAAAATTCTTTTTGCTCATTGTAAAATCCATAAATTTAGTGATGAAAATAATGTTACCAAAATATGATTTAAGAACTTTTTATAAATCTTAAATTTAAGAAACGTTGTTACTTTTGGGCGTGGCTAATTTGACCGCAAAATATAAATTCGCTATAATCAGCCAAAATTTTTAACTCTTAAGGATCATAATTGTACCCCAGTAGCGATAACTCGCTTTTAATGGTAATACTTGCCATTATATTCATTTTACTAAACGCATTTTTTGTTTTGTCGGAATTTTCTCTTGTTAAAGTTCGTAAGTCTAGACTTGAAGAGCTTATCAAAGAGAAAAAGCCAAACGCTCAGCTTGCTTTTGAGATGTCAAACAAGCTTGATACTTATCTTAGTGCCACTCAGCTTGGCATCACACTAAGCTCACTTGCTCTTGGTTGGATCGGTGAGCCAGCGGTTGCAAGACTTATAGAAGCTCCACTTAAAAATTTCTTCAACTTTAGCGACATATTAGTTCATACGGTTGGTTTTGCGATCGCATTTACTCTTATTACGCTACTTCACGTTGTAATGGGTGAGCTTGTGCCAAAGTCAGTTGCTATCGCGAAGGCTGAGACTTCAGTGTTAAAAATCGCTCGTCCACTTCACTTTTTTTGGGTACTATTTTCTCCTGTAATTAAGCTTTTTGATATTTTAGCGACCATTGGACTTAAAATTTTAGGCATCCAGCCAGCTAAAGAAAATGAACTAGCACACTCTGAAGAAGAGATAAAAATCATCGTTGGCGAGAGCTTAAAGGGTGGCGTGCTTGATAGCTTTGAGACTGAGATCATTAAAAATGCAGTTGATTTTAGTGACACAGTCGCAAAAGAGATCATGACGCCAAGGCGAGATATGATCTGCATAAATAAACAAAAGAGCTTTGAAGAGAATTTGCAGGTCGTATTTGAGTCAAAATACACTCGCTTTCCTTATATAGACGGCTCAAAAGATATTATTTTGGGCATGATACACATTAGAGATATTTTGCAGCTTCACTTTAGCAAAGATAAAGAGAAGAGTTTTGACTCAATTGTTCGTAAATTTGTCATAGTGCCTGAGAGCCTTTCTATTTCAAAAGTGCTTGTAATGATGAATAAAGAGCAAATTTCAGCTGCACTCGTAGTCGATGAGTATGGCGGCACAGCCGGACTTCTTACGATGGAAGATATAATGGAAGAGGTGCTTGGTGATTTTAATGACGAGCACGATGAAGTCGATCAACACTACAAAAAGATAAATGACAATATTTATGAATTTCAAGGTAGATACGATCTAGAGAGCGTTGAAGAGGTTCTTGGTATAAGCTTTGATGAAGAGACAGATCAAGTTACAATCGGTGGATATGTCTTCAACTTAATCGGTCGTTTGCCAGTTGTAGGTGATAAGATCGAGGACGAAAACTGCTACTACGAAGTAAGAAAGATGGATGGAGCTAGCATATCACGAGTCAAAGTTAGAAAAAAGATAAAAAATGATGAGGAGAGCATTCAATCTTAAATTTATTAAGTCGCAGTGCCGTAAAAACGGCGTTTATACGCATTAAAAGAAGTAAAATTTTAATCTATTTTTAGTAAAATTTAATCTTATTATAACATATTTTTTAAAATAAGATGTCTAATATTAAATTTTAAATGACGACATTATTTAAAAAAACCGCTCTTTGTTTAACTTCCTTTGGCAAGTATTTTGCATAGGAACGATAAGTCTCGTTCAAATCCTTATGACCCATCATTTTGCAACCCACCCACATAGGCTCCTCTCCACGACTTAGCATAATGGAAGCAAAGGAGTGCCTGGTGTCGTAAAGCCTGCGAATATTATAGCCAAGTTTTACTTGCAGATCATTAAATTTAAGTCGCATCATAGACCGAGAAAGCCTAAAAATACGCCGGCCTTTGTCGCCACCATCAAGCTTTATGAGTTCATTGTAGACGATTTGTAGCATATCGATCGTGCGGTTGCTGGATTTAGTTTTAGGCGAATCTACGATGCCGATGTCTGAAAGTGTTTTATTTATTCGAATCTGCCTATTTTCAAAGTCGAGATCGCTAAAAGTAAGGGCTAAAATTTCACCAGTTCGAGCGCCGGTAAAGAACGCCACTACTAAAAACAGTCGTAGCTCGTTGTCAGCATTTTTAATAAGCTCTAAAATTTCATCAAGACTAAACGGCGGAAATTTTTCGTCCTCTAATTCATCGAGGTGTTGCTTAAATCTAGGAATAAAAAACGGATTTTTGGAGATTATGTCATTACTTACGGCGTATCGAAAAATCATCTTAAAAAAAGAGCAATAGCCGCTAATAGAGCTATCCTTTAAGCCTTTGCCCTTACAAAATTTAACGAATTCTACGCTGTGGTGCCTCTCAAAGTCGGCTAAGTAGAAAATACTATTAGAGCTTAAAAATTCCGTGATCGTATGGCTCATAATTACGTAAAGCCGCCTAGTTTTATCCTTTAAAAAGGACTTCTCGGCAAGGAGACGATCGATTACGCTATCAAAACTAAACTCGCTAGAATTTTTAATAGCGCTGGTGCCTTTCTCCCCCTTTCTAAGGAGCCTGTCGGTCTGCAAGTCCTCAAGCTCGCGATACCGGCGTCTAGCCTCCGCGATATCGGATTTAGAGCCTAAAAATAAATCATAATTTTTACGAACGAAATCAAACGCCAAAGGCGATTTTTTAAGACCCGTAGCGCGGCGAATTCTAACGCCGTCCTTTTGGCAATCAATATAAAAACGTCCGTGCTGCACATAGATATTTTTATTTTTTTCTAAATTTTTCATACGAGTAACTTTATCAAATTTTAATTAAAAGTAAGCGAAAAAGCGCTATCTTTAAGGTTAAAATTTTTTGAAATAAAAATTTTTTGCTTAAAGTGCGATTTTATGGAGCTTAAAAATCTTAAAAAGAGCAAAAAGGCAATTAAGAAAAGCAATTTTTTACAAAATCTCGCTAATAATTAACTTTTATTTTTAAGCTTTATATAATAAAATAGTTATAAAACAAAATTGTCATCGCCATTAATTCAATTAAGTAAAAGTTACATAAAAAGTTTAAGCTTTTACAAAATCTCGCCCTCCCTTACTA
>NZ_PIRQ01000014.1 GCF_003048535.1 Campylobacter concisus
CCTAAAAGAGAGATCGAGTTTGCCTTGCAGCATCATTTTAATTTAAAAAATAAACTATTTTTGCTGGAAAATTTACCAAATCAAATTTTTATAGCGCCTTCAAATTTAAATTTGCTTGGTATCAAAAATAGGACTTTGGGTAGAAATTTTATACTTGGTAAAAAGCTTTTTGAGAAACAAACTAAGATAGCAGTTTATATAAATGGCATAGATTATGAAGAAGCTATTGATTTTTTTCCAAAAAGAAGAAAATTTAAAGAGCTTCAAGATACTCTTATCTTTTTTACAAACAATGAATTTGTTGCCGATTTATACATAAAAATAAACTATTCTCAAAAGATGCAATTAAAGCTTGGGATAGATGAAAGTTATAGTAAAATAGGCCTTGGTGCAAGGCTTAAAAGTAATAAAAATATGTCAAATTTTATAAAATTTAGGCTTTGCTCTTAAATTTTTAGATATAAAATCTAAAATATTTGTTATTATTACATTAAAGAAATATATTTATTTGTAAAAGGATGTGCATCAATGGCATTTATCGATTACCTAAGAAGATTTTTTGTCTTTTTTAGATTTAAACACAGTACCATTTTGGTAGCTTCTATTGCATTAAGCATCTTATTTTGGCTTTACGCTCCACTTATAGCTTTTAACGATGTATATAGCTTCGCTAGTATAAGTTCAAGAGTCACTATATTAATTGCATTTTGGGCAGTTATTTTATTTTTTGTTTTAATCAAGCCATTAATGCACTATCTAGCATCTCAAAAAGATGAAAAAAATAACAAGCTAAAAGAGATCAAAAAAGAGTCTATGGATAGTTTTGGTAAGGCAAAAAGAAATTTTATGCTCTCTTTGAAAGATGCCAAAACAACATGGAAAAAAGATATAAATTTCAAAAAATTACCTTTAATAATGATAATGGGTAACGAAGGTGCTGGAAAGAGCGCGTTTATAAACTATTCAAATATCGAATTTCCACTATCTGATAGTTTAGATACTTATAAAAAAATACATAAGAGTACAACAAACTTTAATCTTTACATTTCAAAATTTGGTGCACTTTTAGATACTGAGGGTATACATTTTGCACAAGAGAGCTTGTACCAGCCAACAGCTACCGAAGAGCTTCCTGAAGATGATGTGGATAAAAATAGGGATTACTTGCTTAAAAAAAGTATCTGGAGTGAATTTTTACACTTTTTAAAACGAAATGATTTTAACGCTAGATTAAGTGGCGCGGTTTTAATCATAGATACTAAAAAATTCCTCGAAGGCACGCAAGAATATTTTGATGAATTAATTAGATATATGATAAAAAGGGTTAATGACTGTGAGAAACATCTAAATATTAAATTCCCTATTTATATTGTTTTTAGCAAACTTGACTTAATAGATGGTATGGGAGATTATTTTAGGCTTTTCAATGAAGATGTGGCAAATAAAGCTCTAGGAATAAACTTAGATCCAAATTTCTCAAAACAATCACTAGAAACTGAACTAAAAAACCTAAGCGAGTCATTATTTAAACATCTCATGAGTAAGAATTCGATTTCACACCTCTTGGAAGATAAAAAACGCTCATATCTCTTTTTAAAACAACTTGACAATTTTTTTGCTTTAGTGAAAGATTTTGTAACAAAGCTAAGCTCTCAAAATGCACTTAAAAATAGCTCAACCATAAATGGAATTTATTTCGTCAGTGCTTACCAAGAAAATATACCTATAAACTACCTTACAAATACTATTTGCGATAGATATAACATTAAAAAACCACTTTTAAGAGCAGTAAATAACTATAGCAAACGAAGCTATTTTGTAAAATCATTTTTAAAAGAGATAGCTTTTAAAGCTAACTTAAATAAATTTGGTGCTCAAAATAGATTTACAAAATTTGTAAATTTTGTTTTAGTAGCCATACTTTGTGCTGGAGTATATTTGGGTTCTAGTTTTATTCTAGATACCAAAAATATAAAAGAGCAAAATGCTATAAATAATGCAAATAAAATTTCTTCATACCTTGATGGTAAAAAATACAAGGATCTCTCTCCAACACAAAAGATCGAGCTTCTAAATTTGCTAAAACAAAGTCTAAATGACTATCCAAGAATCTTTAGCGGTGATACTAAATTTGAGTATATAACACTAGATACTTCGTATAAAGGCTTCACCCCAGTTAAAGCGCTTTACTATGATTTAAATGCTGATTTTTTCAAAAATACAGTTTTAACTGAAATGGAAAATATACTAAAAAATGAAAGCGATCCAGATAAGCTAATAAAAGCATTTTATATGTATGATTCGCTCTTTGACAAAGACTATACAAATGTGGATTTATTTAAAATTTGGATTAGCACAAACTGGGATAAATTTGAAAAATATGGCGTTGCAAAAGATGAATTTTTATCTCATATTGAGGCTATCTTAAAGGCAGAAAATTTAAATATAACCGCAGATACAGTTGCTCAAAGTATAGCAAATACGAGACTATCACCTGTTCAAAGAGCACAAAGACTCTACTACATACTTGAGTTCATATCATTCAAAGACGATAAATCTTTTTATGATATTAAAAAAGATGTTGAAAATTTATACACAGTAGTCCAAGAAAAAGAAGCATTTAAGCCATTTAATAAAATTTATACAAAAGAAAATTTAAGAGATTTCTTATCAAAGCTTAGCTCAAATATAGATCAAACAGCTGGAATAGAATCTTGGCTAATGGAGACAAATTCTTCTTTAAAAGATATTAGCTCAAATGATAAGAAAGAGTTAAGTATTGCTGTAATAGAGCTTTATTTGCAAAATTATGCTGATAAATGGAGTCAAATTTTAAGAGAAATAGAGCCAAATGAATTTAGCACAAAAAAAGAGGTCATAGAAGAGCTCGACATCTTATCAAAGAGAGAAAATCCTTTAAATTCTTTAATAAAATTAACTAATCAAAATACAAATTTAAATGATGAGAATTTACTAAAATATATCTATTCTCTAGGATTTGCTTCAAGTGAGATAAAGCGTGTTTTCAGTGATTTTAGTGCTAAATTTACTAACTATCATACGTTAAATTCTAATGACTTGCTAGATATTATAAGCAACGATGTAACAAGCGTTTATAAAAAAGTTAGTGACTATAACTTCGAAATGCTTCAAAGTAACGATGATAAAATAGTTTATGCAATAAATGGTATAAAAAACGAAAACGACCCATTCGTTGTCTTAAATAATGATGCTAAGAAGCTTCCAGATGAGTTAAATGAATATTATCAAAAGTTATCGACACTTGCATGGAAACAAGTAGAAAATGGCGCTTCAGTACTTTTATCAACAGCATATAGAGATGATGTTTTTGATGATTTTGAAAGTCTTATCAAGCCATTTTATCCATTTAATGAACAATCTCCAAAGGCTGTCAGCATAGAAGAATTTAAAAGATTCTTTGGCAAAAACGGAACTTGGAATAGCTTTTACGATAGATATCTAAAACAAATCTTAAGTAAAACCGCTGATGGCTATAAAATAAGACCAAAATATGCAAAAGAGCTAAGATTTAGCAGGGATTTTCTTAAAAATATTGCCTATATAGACAGAATTTCAAATTTAATGCTTGATTCAAATGATGAGCTAAAATTAAATTATAATTTAAAAGCTGTTGACTTATCGGCAAATTTCAGTCATATAAATATTAGTTATTCTAATAACTCTTTGACTTATGATCATACAATTGCCTCAAATTTGATAGTTTCAAGCAAAAATTTTGATATATCAACACAGTTTAAATTCAATGCAGTTTCAAGTACTGGAAGCGAGAGAAAAGAGCTAAGCTTTGATGGAGAGTGGGGCTGGTATAAGATATTAAAAGCTTCAAATTTTAGTAGTGTTGGCGTTAGTACGCTTAATTTTGATGGTAGAAGAGATTCGTATTTTGGCTTTGAAGTAACACCAAATGGAGGAGAGCTTTTAGAGCTTATGGATATCATACCAACGATAAATTTACCAAAGAAGATGCTTTATTAAGGATAAAATATGCAACAAATAGCAGCAGTTATACAAAATTACGATAAAGCGTCAAGCTTTTCAGCTCAATTTATTATTTTTGATGAAAATGGCGGTGATATAGGCTCATTAGACACTACAAAATTTTCTTGTAATGATATGAGCGATTCAATCGCACCAAAACACGCTCATGTTGGATTTGAAGAGGGGGTTTTCACAATCTGTGGCTATAAAGATTGTGAAATTTTTTATAGTGATTCATATTCAAAGCTTCCAGATGACTATGAGAGTGTCATAAATTTGGGCGATGTCTTTAGAATAGGGGAGTTAAAATTTATATTTATAGACCCTTCTAGGATTGATGAATATATAGGGAAAGCTCATAAGATAATAGAAAATACGAAAAATTTTGACAAGCTTGATGATAAACGTTTTGAGCCAGTTGGTAAAATTTCAAATGTTGATTTTAAAGAAGAACCAAAGATAAACTCATTAATAAATGAGAAAAAAGATATCACTTTAAATGAAAATGCGCACGATGCAGTTTTAAATTTAAATGAAATGGCTCAAAATTTTGACGAAGAAGAAAATGCAAATAATCAAAATATGCTTACTGCAAAAAGCATGGATGAGCTTTTGACAAAGATAGTTGAGAGTATAAAATTGCAACCAAATATGAGCCCTATAAGTGAGCAGACTAGGACTTTAAATACAAAAGATATGGAAACAATCATGAAAACTCTTCCTCTTAGTGATTCGACAGAACTAATAAATACTGTTTTGGTTAAGCTTATATGCAAAGAGCTATATAGCCAAATGTATGATATAGTCGAGAATAACTCATTTTTTAAATATCTTTCAGGAGCCGTACTAAAAAGTACTAAGGAAGACAAGGAAGCGTTTAATTATCTATTGCATAAAGCTCTTCAAAGCTATATGTTAAAAAAGTAATGTTTTTAATAAAACAGAAAGTAAATAAAAGATAGAATAATCCAAACTTTTTAATAGGAGTAAATATGTCACAACCAGTGTATATTAAAGTGAAAGGTTCTACACAAGGACTTATTTCAAGCGGTGCTTCAACAGAAGCTAGTATAGGTAATCGCTATCAGTCAGGTCACGAAGATGAGATCATGGCTCAAGAGGTTTCTCATATAGTAACAGTTCCAACTGATCCACAAAGTGGCCAACCATCAGGTCAAAGAGTCCATAAGCCATTTAGTTTTACTACATCACTAAATAAAGCTGTTCCACTTCTTTACAATGCTTTAACACAAGGTGAAAGACTTCCAGAGGTTGAGATCTATTGGTATAGAACATCAACTAGTGGTGGTGCAGAGCATTTCTTCACCACAAAACTAGAAGATGCAACTATAACAGATATTACTCTAGTAAGTCCAAATGCTCAAGACAAGCTAAACAGCGACAAAACAGAGCTTTTCAAAGTTTCAATGAACTATAGAAAGATAGTTTGGGAACACGTAGCTGCAGGCACAAGCGGAAGCGACGACTGGAGAGAAGCTACTAAAAAAGCTTAAAACTAACCTAGGGTTTACCCCTAGGGTTAATAAAATCATCTTCTAGCTAGAAGGACACAGATGAGCCCTTTTTATCTTTATCTTTTAAATTAACATGATATGTGAAATGCGATATGAAATACCTAGTTATAATCATATTTCTCATAACATCTTTATATTCACACGAAGTAAATTGTTTAGATATTTTTGCTGTGATCTTTGATAAAAATACGACCGATGAGAATACTGCTAAATGCGTAGAATACTATATAGATGAGCTTGGGTGCGATGCAAATATGACTATAAGAATTCCTGATCTTTCAATAAGACCAAATCTATTAGAATATGCTTATGATGCAAATAAAACAAAAACTTTTGATACTCTTTTGGCAAAAGGCACATACGCCAATACTAGCTTGGCAACATCCATAGGAATGAGCTTTGCATTTTTCTTTAGAGAAAATGGTGTCGGTATAGACAATAAAAAGGCAAGCCCTGAACTACTAGAATTTATAAAAACTCAGAAATATAAAGAATTTAAAGAAGAGAAATTTAAATTAATCAAAAAACTATTAGATTATGGACAGGATCCGAAAGACTATGTTCTCTTGCAGAAAGTACTAACACTTGTAAATGATGAAAAGGACTTGGACAAATTTTTAGGAAGTTATAAAAAAGGTAATAAATGAGTATGTTAATTTCATTTATTATAAACATAGCAATTATGAATTTACACTATCTTGGATGTGTAAATTCATTAAATATCGTAGCAAATAAGGATATAAGCGATGAAAGGACAATGCTATATATGGAAACATATATAGAGAAATTTAAATGTAACCCAAGCATTAGTGTTAAATCATCAAGATTAACATCTACATGGATTGATTTATTGTCACTTGCATATATAACAAATAAACCAAAAACACTTGATTATGTGTTATCTAAAAAAGCAGTTATAACAAGAGAGTTAACCGGAGAAATAAGTTCTGATTATATTATTTATTTGGCGAAAAATGGTGTATCTATATCTAATAAAAAACCTAATTCTATAAAATCTTTAGAATTTCTAGAAACAGAACAATATCAGCAATATAAAAAAGAAAAGATGTCTTTAATTAAAAAATTATTAGATAATGGAGCTAACCTAGAGTTATTTAAATATTTACTTGAAACACTAGAATATGTAAAAGACGATGAGGAGCTAAGAAATTTGCTTGAGAAAAGGAACAAATAGTGGATTTTTTCAATATAAGCAAAAAGAAATTAGATATAAAAAATAATAAATTAGATATAAAAGATTTTAATAAAACTAGCTATGAAAATGCCAAAGATATTATGAAGCATTTTGGTGAGTTTCTTGGACCGATATATGAGAAAGCTGCTGATATGGCTGGTACCGGGGTTGACATCATTAATAATAAGCAATATGAAGAATTTAAATTTTATAAGAATATGGATATGATTGATAAGTTTAAAGAATTGCATAATTCAACCAATACTGACATTGAAATGTTTGAAAAGGCATTACAACAAGAAGAAGAAAACGAAAAAAGATTGAAAGAGCAACAAATGGACAAAAATTTAACATCACCAACATCATCACTGACTAAGCCTGTCATGCTAGCATCCGGTAACTCAGTGGCAACTGACGGCTTTGTGGACTACGGCGTATCTAACGATACCTTCTCGACTCTTCAGATAGCAAACGAGTCAAATGATAAATTTATCGTTACACGTGCAGATATTTATGAAAATTTAGAAAGTATATTTAGTATAGAGTGCTTTGCTTATATAAATTTGGTGAAAAACCCGCTTTATGAAAATTTAGACACCATCTACAATAACGATAAAAGCTACTCAAGCATATATAAGTATCTTGATAAAAGTATAAAGCTAAGCATAAAAAGGCCGTCTTCAACAAATAAAAACATCATCCCGGATGGTAGCTCAAACGATATGCACTTTAGTGGAATAGTAAGCGATGTAGAGTATCTTGGCGTAGATGATGAGACTAGTACAAATATAGATAAAAAATACTTCTTTAAATTTAAGCTAACTTCGCCACTATATAGACTAAGCATAAATAGAGCAAATAGAATTTATACAGACCAGAGTATTTTAGAAGTAGTAAAGGATATTTTAGCTTTTAATAAACAAAGACTAACCAAAGAGCTAGACTTCTCAAATATCAAAAATAACTACAACAAAAGAGAATTTATAGCCCAGTACAATGAGAGTGATCTAGCTTTCATAACAAGGCTTTGCCATGATAGTGGTATATATTTTTATGAAGACAATGAAAAAATTTACTTTCATGATACATTTATACTAGCTTATAGCAATCAAAATGAAAATTTTATTTCAAGCGATACAAGCAGTGGCAAGGAAGCTAGAAAAGTAAGCTTTAATGTAAATTTGAATAATAATCTAGCAACCGAGCATATAAATAAAATAACAAAGAGCGAGACGCTAAAAGCAAATAGCTTTACGCACTCTTTTCAAAATACAGCTTATCCAAATGTGTTAGAGAGTAAAAATGAAAAGATATTTGACGAGCAGGTAAATATCTATGACAAGCATATAAATTTAGATGAGTATTCATTTAGTGATACTAGCTTGCTTGAGGTTAGCACCTATCTTAAAAAACTAAGAAGCGATATGCTTTTAAAAGAATTTACCGCTAGTTCAAATGTATTTGCACTAAATTTAAATGACAATATCTCGGTAGCCATTGACGCTAGCAAGGGCGAATATGAGTTTAAAATAATAGCTTTAAAGCATACTTATATTGATGAGAGCGTTCTAGAAAATACCTTAAATTTAGGCGATAATGTCCCATTTAAAGATAAAAAATTTATAAGCTCATACACAAACGAGATAAGCATCATTCCAAGTAGTGTAAAATTTGTTCCAAGCTACAAGCAAAAGCCAAAAGCACCAGACATCACGCTAGGTCTTGTAGTCGGTCAAGATGGACTAAATAGCCAAAATAATACGATCCATACTGATAGCTATGGTAGGGTAAAGGTGAGGTTAAATGCTTTTAGTACACAAGAGATAATCGATAAAGACGATGCCATCAACGCAAGCTATCACAAGAGTGCTTATCTAAGAGTGATAACGCCTATTGCTAGCAATAGCTCAGGCTTTTTTGCCATACCAAGGATTGGCGATGAGGTTATTATCTCGTTTTTACAAAACGATATAGACAACCCAGTAGTAAGTGGTAGCCTATATAATGCTTCAAATACGCCACTTGTAAATGTAGATAGTAACTATCACCAAACATCTCTTAGCTCAAAGACAATCGGTGCAAATGAGACTGGTATAAACGAGATCACTTTATCAAATTTAAAAAATAAAGAGCAAATTTATGTAAAAGCAGAAAAGGATTATGACGAGCTTGTAAATAACGACTTTTCTCAAACAATACTAAATGACAAAAGCTCACAAGTACATGGAAGTTATACTGAACGAGTAAAAAAAGCTCACATCCAGACGATAGATCTAGCAAAAAATGTAAATGTCGGAGGCGAGTATCTAACAACAGTTGGACTTTCAAAAGATACAGTAGTTGGTGTCTCAAATACGCTAAATGTAGCCGTTGATAACAATACAAGAATAGGCCAAGATAGTCATGAATTTGTGGGACATGATAAATTTGTAGAAGTAAAATCAAATCTTAATACGACCATACATAACGATGAGATGAAAGAGGTAAAGGGCACAAAAGAGCAAAATATAGATGGTGGTTATAAGCTAAATTCACAAAAAGGTATAAATGAATTTAGTAACGAGCATATTGTGCTTCAGGCAAATAGCTACATTGATATAAATGCTAAGTCAAATTTCACAACAAAAACAGCTGCCCAGCACACTGAGATTGCTGATTCAAAATTTAGCAATATAGAAACAAACTACGAAGTGAATGCCAAAAATGAGATAGTCCATCAAGTAGGTAGCACCAAAGTAACCATAAATAGCTCAAGTGTACTAATAGAAGTAGCTGGTGTAAAGGCGATATTTGATAGTAGAGGGCTAAGAGTTATCGGTGGAGATATAAAGGCTTTATAAGATTATGTTTAAAGACTTGCTTTGTATTTTAGTAGGTCTTTAAATTTTTAAATAAAATCAATTTCTACTAAAACTAATGCTAAGAATTTTACAAGCAAAGGTAAATTTTAGGGCTACAATAAAAGATCGTCACACAAAATTTTTCAACATTGTACCCCAGTACAATAGACAAGCCCTTTTAAAATTTATATAATTCATTCAAAATTTCAAATACTATAAACAATAAGGAGAATATGATGGCTAAAGAAGCCGGAGTAGTTAAAAGTGTAAATGGAGGA
>NZ_PIRQ01000015.1 GCF_003048535.1 Campylobacter concisus
GCTTTGCAGAAGGAGGCCACATTAGTAACATAAATGCTAATGTAGGAAGCATAGATGCTTTATCTCTAGCAGCAGGTAGAGATAATAGCTTTGGTGTAAGTGGAGGAAGTGCTGTCGGGGCTGGAGCTGGAGCAACTACGCCTAAGGTTAGCATAAATATAAGCTCTGCTGGCTCTAACGAAGGCGGAGTTATGACTTATGACCTATCTTTACCTACTGCATTAACGGCTAGACCTACTACGTTAAATTTAAATTTTAGTGGCGGAGTAGCCGGAGTAGATTACGACGCAAACTCTATAGAGTACTCTACCGACGGCGGCAATACTTGGACGCGCGGTACTACCGTAAATCTTGCCGACGCAAATCAAATCAATAACGTTAAAGTAAGAGTGGCTACTATAGATAACTACGGACACGAGGGCGTAGATATAGCTACTAATCCTGCGGCCCAAAGCGCTAATCAAAATCAAGGCGAACGAGACGGAAGCAAGTATTCTAATCTAAACGGAGTAGAGTACGGCGTATATAAAAGAAATTTAACCCTAAACGTAACTACCGATAACGACGAGATTATTAACTCTCAAGCTAACGGCAAAATTACCGATAACGACGATTACGTAAATATTAACGAGGGGCTAAGCGAAGCGGTATTTACGGGAGACGGCGACGATACCGTAAATATGAGCGGAGCGTTTAGCGATGTAAATTCGTATGTTAGTACAGAAGACGGCGATGACGTTATCAACGTAAAATCAGGCTCCGTGTTGAATTACGGAAACGCTCAAATAGATGCCGGCGACGGTAACGACACGATCAATCTTAATCAAGGCTCATTCGTAGGGATTAGCGGTAGCTCCGGCACTAGAATATACGGCGGAGACGGCGACGATACCTTTAACATGAACGGAGAGATCAAGGGCGGACTTGTTTACGGCGACGACGGCGATGATACGTTTAACGTAGGTTCGACCGGAGTTCTTAAGGACGGCGCGACTATTTACGCTAATGAAGGCAACGATACTATAAATTTCGACGGAACGGCTGAAAACGGAACTCAAATCCAAGGTAACGAAGGATACGATACTATAAACATCAAATCCGGTGCGGTAATAGATAATTCATCGGTATACGGCGACGACGTCAATGAGAATTCTATTTTTGACGCAGGTAACGAAATAAATATCGACGGAACGGTTAGAAATAACTCTAGCGTATACGGCGGCGCGGGAGCGGATACCGTAAACATAAACGGAACGGTAGAAAATTCTTATATAAGTACTCGTGATGGCAACGATATCATAAATATAAATTCTGGAGCACATATAAACGGAGGTTTAGGTATAAACATAGGCAAAGGTAATGATATAGTAAATATCAATGCTGGAGCAAATTTATCGGATGTTTCTATAAAAACTGGTGCCGACCATAGTACTACTGGTGATAACAACGATAATGACACAGTAAATATCAAAGGTGGTACATTTAGCGAGACCAAGATAGAGCTTGGTGGTCTAAGTTCAGGCGGTACAAACACTGTAAATATAGATAACAAAGATAGCGGTCAGTATTTTGGCGATCAAGATGATAGCTCATACGATAAGACATCTATAACCGCACATTGGGGAGCAAATGCAAAAGATATTATAAATATCAAAAATTACTCTACTGTTAAGAATACCAAAATAGAGCTTCATGGTAATGATGACCAAATCCATATAGGAGCTAATGCTACTGTTGAGCACTCTAAACTTATAACCGGGGATCAAAGCGATACTCTAACTATCGGAGAAAAAGCTAAGATCGGCAATGGAACTCATATGCATCTAGGATTCCATAATGACACTGTAGAGATAGGTAATGAAGCTACTATAGATAACTCTGATATCTATATGGATGACGGCGATATGAGTAATCCAAGCACCTTTGGTAATGATACCGTAAAGATAGGAAATAACGTAACGTTTAAAAACTATGCTGATGTAAAAGGTGGACAAGGAAGTGATGAGATTACTATCGGCAACAATCTAACCCTAGACGGCAATGCTGGAATTTACGGCGACTGGGGTGAAGCTGGTGGCGGAGTAAATAGTGACAACGACGGTAATGATATTATTACTATCGGTGATAATCTAAAACTTCAATATAACTCTACTGTAAGTGGTGGTGGCGGTAACGATATTATCACAATAGGTAAAAATTTAAACATAAGCGGCGGCTCTACAATAAGTGGTGGTGACGGCAACGATACTATCACTATAAATGGTGGTGATGAAGCATACTTAAATACGGACTCTGTAATATCAGGTGGAGCTGGAAATGATGAAATTTATATAAAAGATGGAACTAAAGCTAGTTCTAGCTTAATACTTGGTGATGGTGAAAATACACAAAAACCAGGTAATGACAAGATAACTATTTCAGGCGATAATACTGTATTAGATAATGTAAAAATAGATGCTGGTGATGGAGATGTTACAGACACTGTAAATGGCCCTAAAGATATTATAAATATTAATGGCGGAAAAATCATAACCAGTGGAGTTATATCAGGAAATGGCAACGATGAAATAACCATAAATGGTAATACCATAATGGAAGGTGGCTATATTGATAGTGGAAGCGGCAATGACAAAATAAATATAGCTGGCAAAACTAGTATGGATGGTGGATATCATAGAACCGGAAGTGGAGAAGACATAGTAACAATAACCGACAATGCTAACTTGAGTAGAGTGATTCTTGACGGAGAAGAAGATAACGATACTATAAACATAACTGGCAATGCTAAGGTCAAAAATAGTTTCATCGGCGCAGGTGCTGGAGCTGATGATAAAATAAATATAAGCGGTAATGCAGAAATAGATACTGCAACATTAAAACTAGGTACCTCTGCATATAATGGTGGCAAAGCTACTGATAAAACTACCCTAAATGTGACTGGAGATGCTGTACTAAATGATGTACATATCGGTGCTGATGAATCTTTAGGTGAGCAATATATGAATTTCCATCAAAATGGTGAAGCCAAAATTAGTAAAATCGATGGAAGTAATAATAAAGATATTATAGATATCAAGGGTGGAAACTTTACTATTACTGATGCTTTTCCTGATGGTAAGATATATGGTAATGGTGGAGATGATGAGATAAAAATACGTGATGGTGCTACAGCAAAAATCAAAGCTGATATGGGTGATGGTGTTGATACTTTAACAGTAAGCAATGCTACACTTAAAGATTCTACTGTTGATATGGGTAATGGCAACGATATAGTAAATATCAATACTGGAGCAACTATAGATAATGTTTCTATAAATACTGGTGCTGGTGTAGGTACCGTTAATATCAATGCTGGAGCGACAGTGAAGAAGGTTGATATAACTACCGGAGCTGAGAATGATATAGTAAATATCAATAGTGATATCACTGCACCAGCGACTACACCGGCTACTCAGTCAAATATCAGAACCGGTGCTGGCTCTGACGAGGTTAATATAGCTAGCGGGGTAACGCTCACTCGTACAGTTGTAGAGATGGGTGCTGGAGAGGATACTATAGAGCTTAAGGGTAACAGCGCCACTGACCGTATAACGTTTAAGGGATCTACTTTGTATACTGATGATGCAGGATACCTTGCTAATGACGTGGATCATGTAACGATATCAAATACTACCTTTATAAAAAGCGATGATGGTAGATTGTCTAGCGTACTAACCGGTGGTGGAGATGATGTGATTACAGTAAAAGATGGAACTTTATTCCAAGATTTCTCTTATATAGCTGCTGGAAATGGTAAGGATACTATAACTTTAGAAAGTGGTGCTAAATTTGATCAAGCTAGTGTGCGTGCAGATGCTGGCGACGATACAATAAATGTCAATGGAGCGGAATTCCAAGGTCAAAATGGTAATCCTAATGCTGGTATACATGGTGGAGATGGCAATGATCAAATTTTCGTCAACTCTGGAACATTTAATAATGCAGTAATAAACGGCGATGCAGGTAACGATCTTATCTCAGTCAAACAAGGTGTAAGCCTAAATAATACAACTATCGATGGCGGAGCTGGATATGATACATTAAAAGTTGCTGATGATAGTTTAGACTTTAGCAAAGTTAAGAACATTGAAAAACTAGATCTAACTGAAGGCAACCACAACATAAATCTATCAGCCAAAGAAGTTCTAGATATGACTGATGATAACAATAAGCTAAGAATAGGTGGTGATAGTAACGATAACCTTGATCTTGTGAGCAAGGGTTGGGTTGCTTCAGGCACTACAACTACTGATGAAAATGGTATTAACTACAATGTTTATACTAACATAGAGGGTGGAAAAACTGTAACTCTAGAAGTCCAAGACCAAGTACACGTATTTTAATATTTAGCTAACTAATCCCAAAGGATTTTTCCTTTGGGATATTTTTATTTTATAAATTTCTATTTTAATTACCTTAAAACTCAAATTTAGCTAGCAAATTTAATATTTTTATCCAATACATATCCAAAATTAGCACCAAAGTACAATAGACATGCCCTTTAAAAATATATATAATTTTCCGATTTATAAAATCAAAACAATTTTAAGCACAATAAATAAGCTGGAATGGGTTAAAGTGTTACAAGAAAAAAGTGTAAGAGCTCTTAACAATGTAACTATAGAAGTAAAAGATATTAGCGTTGAAGACATTAATCAAAAAGAAAAGATAGTTATAGATAGCTCTGACCCTAAAGTACCAATAACTCAATCTGATGATAAAGATACTACAACTCTAGATCAAGATACTAATAATAACCAAGCAGTAACTGACATTTCAATATCGGGTAGCGGAGATATGGGCGCTAGAAGAGGAGATGGCGTAAGCTTATCTTCTGCTAGTTTTGCTGAAAGCGGTCATATCTGCAACATAAATGCTAGTGTAGGAAGTACGCATGTCATGACTACAGTAGTAGCCGCAGGAGTTAGAGATAATACTCTTGGCGTAAGTGGAGGAAACAGTGTTAGTGTTGTAGCAACAGGACCTACTTTGCCATCAGGAAGTATAAAAATTCCACTATCGGCTTATATGAATAACGATATAAGTGGCGGTTTTGTTTCTCATATGCTAAGCCTAGTAAATGATATGCTTAATGCCGGATCTACACTAAATGGATATAAGTTAGTTAGATGGCATGATGGAAGGGATTATTTTGTCCCTAATGCAGGAGTAAATAAATTTACCTTCCAAGATGGTTGGTTTAAAAGCAACAACGGCCTACTAGCTATAGGTCAAGATAATGCCAAAGACTTAGTGCTAACAAGTAGTGCTAGATCTTCAAATTTTGCTGGAGGTATAGCCAAGATATTAAATCCTTTAAGTGATCTTAGTGTATTTGGTGGAGATAATAGAAGCAAGATTATTTCAGATCTTACCAATGTAGATACTAAAATTTATAGTAGCCTAAATGGAAATGATGTCAATATAACTTATGATATAACAGGTAGTGGCTCATTTGAAAGAGATCCATTAACTCAAGAATATATAAGTGGTAAATCTTATATAGGTACTGGCTTAGGTTCAGATAACTTAAATATAGATCATGGCGTAAATATAATTAATACTATGATAAGTACTGGGGCTGGCAAGGATCACGTAAATTTTAAAGGAATCAACACAAATCAGGTTAATTTCAGAGGTTCTATCTTGATGGCTGGTGCTGATGACGATGAAATAAATATCGAAAATACTTTACTTGGAGCAGATGGTGCAAGAGTTAGTGAAATAAAAGCTGGTGATGGAAATGATATCATCATGACTAAAAATTTAAACATAAGCGGCGGCTCTACAATAAGTGGTGGTGACGGCAACGATACTATCACTATAAATGGTGGTGATGAAGCATACTTAAATACGGACTCTGTAATATCAGGTGGAGCTGGAAATGATGAAATTTATATAAAAGATGGAACTAAAGCTAGTTCTAGCTTAATACTTGGTGATGGTGAAAATACACAAAAACCAGGTAATGACAAGATAACTATTTCAGGCGATAATACTGTATTAGATAATGTAAAAATAGATGCTGGTGATGGAGATGTTACAGACACTGTAAATGGCCCTAAAGATATTATAAATATTAATGGCGGAAAAATCATAACCAGTGGAGTTATATCAGGAAATGGCAACGATGAAATAACCATAAATGGTAATACCATAATGGAAGGTGGCTATATTGATAGTGGAAGCGGCAATGACAAAATAAATATAGCTGGCAAAACTAGTATGGATGGTGGATATCATAGAACCGGAAGTGGAGAAGACATAGTAACAATAACCGACAATGCTAACTTGAGTAGAGTGATTCTTGACGGAGAAGAAGATAACGATACTATAAACATAACTGGCAATGCTAAGGTCAAAAATAGTTTCATCGGCGCAGGTGCTGGAGCTGATGATAAAATAAATATAAGCGGTAATGCAGAAATAGATACTGCAACATTAAAACTAGGTACCTCTGCATATAATGGTGGCAAAGCTACTGATAAAACTACCCTAAATGTGACTGGAGATGCTGTACTAAATGATGTACATATCGGTGCTGATGAATCTTTAGGTGAGCAATATATGAATTTCCATCAAAATGGTGAAGCCAAAATTAGTAAAATCGATGGAAGTAATAATAAAGATATTATAGATATCAAGGGTGGAAACTTTACTATTACTGATGCTTTTCCTGATGGTAAGATATATGGTAATGGTGGAGATGATGAGATAAAAATACGTGATGGTGCTACAGCAAAAATCAAAGCTGATATGGGTGATGGTGTTGATACTTTAACAGTAAGCAATGCTACACTTAAAGATTCTACTGTTGATATGGGTAATGGCAACGATATAGTAAATATCAATACTGGAGCAACTATAGATAATGTTTCTATAAATACTGGTGCTGGAGAAGACACTATAAAGATCAAAGGTAAGAGTACCGCTAATGAAGATCGTATAGTATTTAAGAGATCTACGTTATATACAGATGAATCAAGTCCTGCAGGCTTTAATGGTAATGATGGGGATAGTGTAACTATATCGAATGCTATCTTTATGAAAGACGACAATGGTATAGGATCTAATATAGTAACCGGTGGCGGAAATGATGTAATCACTATAAAAGACGGCACTATATTCCAAGATTTCTCTTATATAGCTGCTGGAAATGGTAAGGATACTATAACTCTAGAAAGCGGAGCTAAATTTAATCAAGCTAATGTATATGCAGATGCTGGCGACGATATAATAAATGTTAACGGAGCAGAATTTAAAGGCGACAACGTATATAATCACAATGCTGGCATACACGGCGGAGCAGGAGGTGATCAAATTTTCGTTAACTCTGGAAAATTTGATAACGCTAGAATAGAGGGTGATACTGGTAATGATACGATCCATATTAAATCCGGAGCCAGATTTGAAAATTCTTCTATATATGGTGATAGCTTATTGGGTGAAACTGGTAATGATACCATCGTAGTTGAAAAAGGCGCAACGCTAATTAATACTACTATCGATGGCGGAGCCGGAAACAAAGATAGATTAAAAATTGCTGATGATAGCGTAGACCTTACTAAAGTTAAAAATTTTGAAATATTGGATTTAACTGAAGGTAATCATAATATAAATCTATCAGCTAGAGATGTTTTAGATATGACTGATAGTAATAATAAACTAAGAATAGATGGTGATAACGGTGACAATGTAACATTACAAGGCTGGCTAAAGGATACTAATCCTACTTCTGATGGGTATACTGTCTATACAAAAGTAGAAGGAAGCCATACCGTAACCTTAGAAATTAAAGATGTAGTGGTACATGAGATTTAAAATTTAACTATCTTTTTTAATCCCAAAGGGAAATTTGATGGATATCCCCCTTTACTAATAAAATTATAAAATTCTTTAACATCAAAATAGAGCAAATTTCTTTCTTTGCTACAAAATATCCCTCAAATATCACACAAATATTTTTTACATCACTGTACCCCAGTACAATAGACAAGCCCTTTTAAAATTTATATAATTCATTCAAAATTTCAAATACTATAAACAATAAGGAGAATATGATGGCTAAAGAAGCCGGAGTAGTTAAAAGTGTAAATGGAGGA
>NZ_PIRQ01000016.1:0-1622 GCF_003048535.1 Campylobacter concisus
AACCCTCCTTCAAATTTTTAACGCAGTAAATAATAAAGAAAAACTTTTTAAGATCCACTCTGACTCACCTAAAGCTTGCCCACTTGGTGGCAAGATCGAGGGACTTTTAACCAACCACTTCCTAAAAGCACAAGAAGCTTTAGAGGATAGTTTAAGAAGCATTACTTTACAAGATCTATTAGATGAGCTTATTAATTTATAAAATTTAAAAAGTAGACAAACTAGGTTATAGAATTTAAAAAGCAGGCAGATATATAAAAACCAATCTATTTTATTTATTAGGAACGCTATGCGCTCCTAACTATTTTTATATATCTTTATGTAGGAATTTTTATAAATTTCTAGCTTTATTACTCTTTGCTTTTCTCTTTTTTAGCTTTACTCTTTTTCTCTGTTTTATCTTTTAGCTTTTCTTTCTTATCTTTTATCTCTTTTATACTATCATCTTTAGCACTATCTTTTTTCTCTTTTACTTCATCACTCTTTTTACTTGCTTTTTCTTTTATCTCATCTTTTTTAGATTTTATTTTTGATTTTGTGTCATCTATCTTTGTAGTGCCTGATACTGATATATCTGATTTTAAATTTTCAAATGTCTTATCGCCTATACCATTTACATTTTTTATATCTTCTATTGAGTTAAATTTATTCGCTTTTCTATACTCTATTATTGCATCTGCCTTTGAAGAACCTATACCATCTAAACTCATTAACTCTTCTTTTGTGGCGGTGTTTAAATTTATGGCTGCTAGTAATGTAGAAGCTGCTGCTAATAGTGAGAATATAATCTTTTTCATTTTTGTCCTTTTTGGGTAAATTTGGGTTTGGAGTCTATCATATTTGGTGTTTTTAGTCAACACTTGTATAAAAGCATAAACTAAAAGATATTTAAAACATAGAGATAAAAAGTCTAATTATTTAAAAATATAAATAAATTTTAGATTTGATATTTTGTTATAAATTAAAAAAATATTAAAAGAAGATTGTTTAGATAAAGAAGATTAAAAATTAACAAAGCCCGCAACGACCTACTTTTCCAACATCCCAGTAAGGGAGAGTATCATCAGCCAGGACGAGCTTAGCTTCTTGGTTCGAGATGGAGCAAGGCGTTTCCTCGTCTGTATAGTCACGGGCAGTGTTAAATAAAAAATATATCAGATAAATCTCTTATTTAACACTACTTGATAAAGTTAAAAGTCATAAACAAAGTCTTATAAAAACATATCTTATTAAGTTTTTATCCTTAACAAGGAAGTGATGCTTATTAAAAGATAAGCAGACGAGCTATTAGTACTGGTCAGCTAAAGGACTTTCATCCATTACACACCCAGCCTATCAAACACATAGTCTATATGAGCTCTTAAAAGAAGATTCATCTTGGAGTTGGCTTCCTGCTTAGATGCTTTCAGCAGTTATCACATCCCAACATAGCTACCGAGCGGTGCTCTTGGCAGAACAACTCGTACACCAGTGGTTGGTTCGACCCGGTCCTCTCGTACTAGGGTCAACTCTCCTCAATCTTCTTACGCCCACGGCAGATAGGGACCGAACTGTCTCACGACGTTCTGAACCCAGCTCGCGTACCGCTTTAAATGGCGAACAGCCATACCCTTGGGACCTGC
>NZ_PIRQ01000016.1:1692-6451 GCF_003048535.1 Campylobacter concisus
GATCAGCCTGTTATCCCCGGGGTACCTTTTATCCTTTGAGCGATGGCCCTTCCACACAGAACCACCGGATCACTAAGACCGACTTTCGTCTCTGCTTGACGTGTATGTCTCGCAGTTAAGCTGGCTTATGCCTTTATACTCTACGAACGATTTCCAACCGTTCTGAGCCAACCTTTGTAAGCCTCCGTTACATTTTGGGAGGCGACCGCCCCAGTCAAACTACCCACCAGACATTGTCCTACTTGAGGATAACTCAAGCTAGTTAGCTATCAGAATAAAAAAGAGCGGTATCTCAACAATGGCTCACCATAAACTGGCGTCTATGGATCAAAGCCTCCCGCCTATCCTGCACATTTTTATCCCAATAGCAGTGTCAAGCTGTAGTAAAGGTCCACGGGGTCTTTCCGTCTTGCCGCGGGTAGGAGGAATTTTCACCTCCACTACAATTTCACTGGATCCCTCTTCGAGACAGCTCCCATCTCGTTACGCCATTCATGCAGGTCGATATTTAATCGACAAGGAATTTCGCTACCTTAGGACCGTTATAGTTACGGCCGCCGTTTACTCGGGCTTCGATCAAACGCTTCGCAGAGCTAACGTCATCAATTAACCTTCGAGCACCGGGCAGGCGTCACACCCTATACATCCTCTTACGAGTTAGCAGAGTGCTGTGTTTTTGGTAAACAGTCGGGAGGGACTCTTTGTTGTAACCTTCAATGCTTACGGAGTAAATCCTTCACAAAGTTAGGCACACCTTATACCGAAGATACGGTGCTATTTTGCAGAGTTCCTTGAAGAGAGTTCTTCCACGCGCCTTAGAATACTCATCCCACCCACCTGTGTCGGTTTACGGTACGGGCAACTATAACTAAACTTAGAAACTTTTCTTGGCTCGACAGTATCAGCAATTCGCTATCCATTCCGAAGAACTTCAAACGCCTGTGGGGTCTCGGCTTAAAAAGATCCGGATTTGCCTGGATCTTAACCTACACCTTTCGACTAGCACTACCATCCGCTAGCTTGCTTAACTCTAAGCGTCCTTCCATCGCACATTATAGTTGGCATTGGAATATTAACCAATTTTCCATCGCATACCCCTTTCGGACTTTGCTTAGGACCCGGCTAACCCTACGATGACGAGCATCGCGTAGGAAACCTTGGGTTTACGGCGTTGGGGATTCTCACCCCAATTATCGCTACTCATGCCTGCATGCTCACTTGTATTAGCTCCAGCACTCCTTACCGGTATACCTTCAACGCAAATACAACGCTCTCCTACCACTTAGAAAACTAAGTCTAAAGCTTCGGTACTCATTTTAGCCCCGTTATATTTTCCGCGCAGAATCACTAGACCAGTGAGCTATTACGCTTTCTTTAAAGGATGGCTGCTTCTAAGCCAACCTCCTGGTTGTTTAAGTAACTCCACATCGTTTTCCACTTAAATGAGATTTAGGGACCTTAGCTGTTAGTCTGGGTTGTTCCCCTCTCGACGACGGATTTTATCACTCGCCGCCTGACTGCCATGATTACACACTAGGTATTCGGAGTTTGATAGGGTTTGGTACATTGGTGTATGCCCTAGCCCATTCAGTGCTCTACCCCCTAGTGTTACTACATGACGCTATACCTAAATATATTTCGGAGAGAACCAGCTATCACGATGTTTGATTGGCCTTTCACCCCTATCCACAAGTCATCCCATAGCTTTTCAACGCTAGCGGGTTCGGTCCTCCACCGGCTCTTACACCGGTTTCAACCTGCTCATGGATAGATCACATCGTTTCGGGTCTGCAACGTCTGACTAAACGCCCTATTAAGACTCGCTTTCGCTACGGCTCCGGGTTTCCTTAACCTTGCCAGACATCACAACTCGCAGGCTCATTATGCAAAAGGCAGTCCATCACCCTGATAAATCATAGGGCTCTGAATGATTGTAAGCAAATGGTTTCAGGTTCTATTTCACTCTGATCACCTCAGTTCTTTTCACCTTTCCCTCACGGTACTTGTGCACTATCGGTCTAGTAGTAGTATTTAGGGTTGGATAGTGGTCTACCCAGCTTCAGACAGAATATCACGTGTTCCGCCCTACTCAGGATACTGCTAAGTAAAACAAAGCTTTCATATACGGGAGTATCACCCTCTATGCTTAATCTTTCCAGATTATTCTATTAGCTAAGTTTAGTCTATATTGCAGTCCTACAACCCCGTTAGTAAACTAACGGTTTGCCCTCTTACGCGTTCGCTCGCCGCTACTAGCGTAATCTCTTTTGATTTCTTTTCCTGAGGGTACTAAGATGTTTCAATTCCCCTCGTTCGCTCCATATTAGGTAGTTAAGCTCGCGCTTAACTGGGTTGCCCCATTCAGAAATTCCCGGATCAAAGCCCCTTGACGGCTCCCCGAGACTTATCGCAGCCTGGCACGTCTTTCATCGCCTCTACTAGCCAAGGCATCCACCACTTGCTCTTTGTAGCTTACCTTTTCTATATTAGATTATTCTAATTCGCATCACTTCCTTGTTAAAGATAACTTTATATTACTATATTTAAATTCTAGCTCTCAAGACGGAAAGCATTGACTACTATTTAGATAAGTTTTAAATCCTAAATAGATTGTGATGTCAAACTTTTGCATTAAATGCAAAGAGAATAGAAATTTAAATCTTTAACAAGTCCTGTAAAATTGTTTTTAAAACTTGCTTGTGACTATTAACAATATTAATTAAAAGAACATTTAGACAAAAGTCTAATTAGAAAGTTTAAATTTTTAAGCTCTCTAATTAGACTTAATATAGTTAAACTATTTTATGGTGGAGAATAGCGGGATCGAACCGCTGACCTCCTGCGTGCAAAGCAGGCGCTCTCCCAGCTGAGCTAATTCCCCAATTAAATTCTCTGGTGGGCCTAACAAGACTTGAACTTGTGACCTCACCCTTATCAGGGGTGCACTCTAACCAGCTGAGCTATAGGCCCCTATAGGTCTATCAATCTTTCAAAACTAAACAAGGATGATTGAGAATATCTTTCTTATAGATATCTTGTGAGAGAATATCCATATGTACTCTAGAAAGGAGGTGATCCAACCGCAGGTTCTCCTACGGTTACCTTGTTACGACTTCACCCCAGTCGCTGATTCCACTGTGGACGGTAACTAATTTAGTATTCCGGCTTCGAGTGAAATCAACTCCCATGGTGTGACGGGCGGTGAGTACAAGACCCGGGAACGTATTCACCGTAGCATGGCTGATCTACGATTACTAGCGATTCCGGCTTCATGGAGTCGAGTTGCAGACTCCAATCCGAACTGGGACATATTTTATAGATTTGCTCCATCTCGCGATATTGCTTCTCATTGTATATGCCATTGTAGCACGTGTGTCGCCCCGGACATAAGGGCCATGATGACTTGACGTCGTCCACACCTTCCTCCTCCTTACGAAGGCAGTCTCATTAGAGTGCTCAGCCGAACTGTTAGCAACTAATGACGTGGGTTGCGCTCGTTGCGGGACTTAACCCAACATCTCACGACACGAGCTGACGACAGCCGTGCAGCACCTGTCTTAACATTTCTGCAAGCAGACACTCTTCTATCTCTAGATGATTTGTTAGATATCAAGTCCGGGTAAGGTTCTTCGCGTATCTTCGAATTAAACCACATGCTCCACCGCTTGTGCGGGTCCCCGTCTATTCCTTTGAGTTTTAATCTTGCGACCGTACTCCCCAGGCGGTATACTTAATCCGTTAGGTGCATTACTGCCAAGACTAGCTTAGCAACAACTAGTATACATCGTTTAGGGCGTGGACTACCAGGGTATCTAATCCTGTTTGCTCCCCACGCTTTCACGCATTAGCGTCAGTTGAGTTCCAGCAGATCGCCTTCGCAATGGGTATTCCTGGTGATCTCTACGGATTTTACCCCTACACCACCAATTCCATCTGCCTCTCCCTCACTCTAGATTACCAGTTTCCCAAGCAGTTCTATGGTTAAGCCATAGGATTTCACAAGAGACTTGATAATCCGCCTACGCGTCCTTTACGCCCAGTGATTCCGAGTAACGCTTGCACCCTCCGTATTACCGCGGCTGCTGGCACGGAGTTAGCCGGTGCTTATTCGTTAGGTACCGTCATTATTCTTCCCTAACAAAAGGAGTTTACGCTCCGAAAAGTGTCATCCTCCACGCGGCGTTGCTGCTTCAGGGTTTCCCCCATTGAGCAATATTCCCTACTG
Source organism: Campylobacter concisus (assembly GCF_003048535.1). Lineage (NCBI taxonomy): Bacteria > Pseudomonadati > Campylobacterota > Epsilonproteobacteria > Campylobacterales > Campylobacteraceae > Campylobacter > Campylobacter concisus. The sequence goes on from NZ_PIRQ01000016.1 coordinate 5,918, forward strand.
CTGCCTCCCGTAGGAGTCTGGACCGTGTCTCAGTTCCAGTGTGACTGATCATCCTCTCAGACCAGTTATGCGTCATAGCCTTGGTGAGCCATTACCTCACCAACTAGCTGATACAATATAGCCTCATCCTACACCGAAAAACTTTCCCTATCTAACTTATGCTAGAGAGGTGTATAGAGTATTAGCAGCCGTTTCCAACTGTTGTCCTCTAGTGTAGGGCAGATTAGCTATACATTACTCACCCGTGCGCCACTAACTCATAAGAGCAAGCTCTTACTTGTCCGTTCGACTTGCATGTATTAGGCACGCCGCCAGCGTTCACTCTGAGCCAGGATCAAACTCTCCATATTAATTACCTAGCAAAACTTAGATTGATAGGATTTTATTATGAAGTTTTTAATCAAAAAACTTTTAGTTTTATTTATTAGTTTGTCTAATCTATTATAAATTATAAAATAATAGACTGGCTCAATCGATCACTTGTTTAGATTTCAAAGATTGACTAATAGTTTAACAATTGTAAGTTAAAAGAAC
>NZ_PIRQ01000017.1 GCF_003048535.1 Campylobacter concisus
TATACTAGTGGTACAACTACAATCGAAGTTCAAGATCAAATACACGTACTTTAATATCTATACTTTTAATCCCAAAGGAAATTCCTTTGGGATATTCTTTCTTGTTATTAAATTTTTATAAGTGTTTGTCTTTTTAATCTATGTAAAATGACCTATTTGTCTATTTTTGTATAAATTTACAAACACCTAATAATAGTTTTTATGGCTTATGGCCTGGTAAAAGCTATTATAAAGACCTAAGCACTCTATAATTAATCGATATTCCACCTAACCAGCAACCTCCTTTTATCTTCGACGTTTAAATTTATAAAATCTATACCGAAGAGTTTCGTTAAATTTTCGTCCTTTAAAATTTGATCTGTTGCGCCGAATTCATATCCTAAGGGACCGTTTAATAGCAAGGTTTTATCCGCCGCCGCGAGCGCGTGATCGGGATGATGCGAGGTAAAGATCACGCAGGTTTTTTGCTCGCTATTTAGCCTTTTGATTAGGCTTAAAACGGCATTTTGATGAAAGACGTCGAGGTATGACGTAGGCTCGTCCATGACGAGAATTTTAGGCCGTAGTACTAGCGAGCGAGCTATAAGCGCCAGTTGCATCATTCCGCCGCTTAGTTCGTCTACGTTTAAATTTAAATACTCGCTAACGCCCGCTATGCTTGCGGCTTCCTCGGCCATCGCCCTATCCTTCGCGCTCGGCCTTGAAAACATACCGACGTTTGCGTTTACGCCCATTAAAATCAGATCTTTTACCTTAAAGCTAAAAGCGATATTTTCGCTTTGAGGCACGTATCCTACGAGTTTGGCACGTTCTTTGCCGCCAAGAGAGGCATGATCGCGGCCATCGATCAGAATTTGACCGCCTTTTGCCTTTAAAAGCCCTAAAATAATCTTTAAAAACGTAGATTTGCCTATGCCGTTTGGGCCCAAAATCGCAAGCGTTTCGCCGCTTTTTAGGCTAAGGCTCAAATTTTGCAAAATTTGCTTGTGCTCGTATGAAAAGCTTAAATTTTCTACGCTTAAGACCATCTTTTGCCTTTTTTAACGATGATGACGCCGATCATAGGAGCGCCTATAAGCGCGGTTAGGATACTTAGCGGGATTTCAGCCGAGCTCACGCTTCTAGCCGCGACGTCGGTTAGCATCAAAAATATCCCGCCTAAAATCGCCGAAATCGGAACTAGCTGCGAGTTATCGGGGCCGTAAATCAGCCTCGTAACATGCGGCATCAAAAGCCCTACCCAGCCGATGATACCGGCGATAGCTACGCTTGCGGCCGTTATCAGAGTAGCAAGTACGATAAAGATAAAGCCTAAAAATTTACTCTCGCCCAAAATACTTGCATGTTCGCCGCCTAAGGATAAAATGTTTAGCTTCCAGCCCATTAGGCTCAAAAGCACAAGCCCGCTAACGCAAACGGGAGCAAGCGCTGCTACGTCGCTCCATGAGATGGCGCTTAGGCTTCCCATCAGCCAATATACGATACTAGGCAGCTTTTCTTGCGTATCGGCGACGTATTTGACGACGGAGATCAGCGTCTCAAATATCGCTCCCGTGATAATGCCCGCAAGCACCAGCATGAGCTTTGAGTTTTTGTTTGCCAAAACGCCCAGGGCGTAAGCTATCATGACGGCTAAAAAGCCGAAAACGAAAGCGCCTATTTGCGTGGCCACGGGACTACCGAAGGCTAAAATGCAAACTACCGCTCCAAATCCCGCTCCGCTACCTACTCCCAAGATATTTGGGCTTACCAAAGGGTTTGCAAACATCGCCTGAAATATCACGCCCGCCGCGCTAAGGCTAGCGCCTATCAAAAACGCCGCTATCAGCCTTGGTAGGCGCAGGTCGAATACCAAAGCGTAAAGCGTCTCTTCGTCGTTTTGATAATAGTCAATTAGCCCCTCAAGCGAAATCCTACCCGCAAGCAGCGAAAAAACGACCGCAAAGGCTAGAAAAAGCGATAAAAACAGATATTTTTTCATTATCTAAAAAGCTCGTAAAATTTGCTCTCTCCGTTTAGGTCGAAGCGTAAAATTTGAGCTATCTCATCGTCATTTAGATCGTAGCCATAGAGCAACTTGTAGCTCTTTTTCATCTCGTCTTTTAAATTTATATGCGCCTGCCCCGAAAACAGCACGCTAAACCATGCCCAGCCCAGGTGCGATTCGCCCGTAGGCGGCTCCCACATATCGCCTCCCAGAGGCATTTTATAGACGGCTTTTTGCTTGACGGCCTTTACGTTTTTTAAAATTTTGTCGCTAAAAAAGTCCCGCGGCGTTAGCTCGTCAAAGTTGCTAAGTAAGATAACGTCCGGATTTTGCGCGAGAATTTCTTCTTTATTTAAAATTCTAAATCCCCCGAAATTCGCCGCATTTACTCCGCCGCTTAGCTTTATCTCGTAGTCAAAATACGTCCCGCCGCCAGCTGCCTCGTAGCTTTTATCTCTGCCAAATATAAAAAGAACCTTCGGTTTTTTGCTAAGCCCTTTTACGAAATTTTCGATCTTAGCTCTTACCTCGGCTCTGTTTTGTAAAATTTGCTCCGCCTTTTGCTCTTTTTCGTAAATTTTACCCAGCATCCCAAACCAAAAAAGCGGATCTTCCTCCGTGCCGCTTAAATTTACCAAAGCTACGTTTAGCCCTACTTTTCGCAGCGGCTCGATGATCTTTTCGCCTCTCATGCCCCACTGCACGACAAGATCGGGCGATAGTTTTAGTAGCTCCTCGATATTTGGGGTAAAATCCTCTCCTATACCGCCTGCGGGGATACTAGCCGCGCCTTTGATCATTTTTCCGAGCATTCCGCGCTCGATGTTTTTCTTGGCCATCGGATGGACGGAGGCTAGGCGAGATACGTTATTTTCGACACTAAGAGAAAACGAGGCTAGCGGTACCGGAAACAGCGCTACACTCTTAACGGAGCGGTCGAAGCGAAGCTTATTGCCGTTTTGATCGGTAAATTCAAGCGCGCCCAGCGTCGCGCCTAGTAGCAATAAAGCGGGTATTATTTTTCTCAAATTTGATCCTTAAATTTGTAAATTTTTAGGGCTTTTGAGCGGGCCGGTTTAAAACCCGCTCGGCAAATTTAAATTTTAAAAGCTAGCCTTAAAGCCTAGTTTGAAATTTCTGCCCGGATTTATGAGCGGGTTGCTAGCGCTTCTAGGCTGGCTGATTAGCTCGTAGCTTAGGCTTGGGGCGTATTCTTTGTCAAAGATATTTTCGACGTCGAAATTCAGGCTAAAATCTTTTAAGAAGCCTAGTTTGCCAAGGCTCTTGCCAAAGTATAGGTTATGCACGAAATATCCCGCTCGCTCGCGCTCTACGCTATCGTCTATGCGTGTCTTTCTCGCCGCCCAGTCGCCGCTATACTCTATGTAAGAATTTGCAAAAAACTCCGGCGAATAAGAAACGGCCACGCGTCCGCTAAGCGGAGCGATCTCCGGAAGCGGTTTGCCGGTTTGTTTATTTTTGCCGCGAGTGTAGGCGAGATTTGTTTTAAACTCTAAATTTGATAAAATTTTATAAGCGAGGTCAAATTCCGCTCCGCTTATCTTGGCTCTATTTACGTTTTGCGACTGATAGTAGGTCACGCCGCCGCTTTGCCAGTTTCGCTCGACGATAAGGTCTTTATAATCTCCCGTGTAAAATATCAAATTCGATCTAAGCGCTTTATCCGTATAGCGAAGCCCGGCCTCGTAGGTAACGCCTTTTTCGATATTTAGATCAGGGTTTGGCAGATACGCCTCGCTGCCTGAAAACGTAAGTATCGGAGCAACCTCGCCGCTCATAGGAGCCCTAAACGAAGTCGAGAAATTACCCACAAACTCAAGTCCTCCGACGACGGGATAAATAAGTCCCAGGCCGTAGCTGGCTCTGCCGTCTTTTCTATCGTTGGCGTTTTCGTATAGGGCTTTTACGGCGGGGCTCATCGAGCTATCCATATCAAAGGACGTTTTTATGCGGTCGTAGCGTAAATTTGCGCTTAAAATCGCATCGTTACTAAACGCGTATTCAAGCAATCCAAACCCAGCGACGTCAAGCTGTTTGGTTCTTAGCCTGTTGCGTACGCTAGGGCCTTTGTTTACGCTTTGATACACGCTATCCCAGTCCTCGTAATAAAAATCCACGCCGTAGGTTTGGGTTAGGTTGTCGCCTATAAATTTACCGATAAATTTGCCGCCGTAGACCTTCGGACCGTTTACGTAGTTATCGACTTGTCTAGGCGAAAACGAGCCGATGTAGGGCCTTATATTTAGGTGTGTGTAAAGCTCTCTGTAATACAAGCTAGAATCTAATATAAATTTGTCGTTTATGTTGCCTTCGTAGTTTAGCGCTACGTATTTTTCTCTAAGAGGCGCTTCTTTTATGTACTTTTGAAAACCTCTTGTGTTTGCCGTTCCGGGAGCGCCGACCGCCGTACCGACTACGCCGCGCTCGGACTCGGTGTATCTAGTTACGAGCTCAAGCCTGTGAAAATCGGCAAAGCTATATCCGCCTTTAAAATCAAGGCTTCGGTAGTTATACCTTGTATTTGGGATTTTGCCCGCCGGAGTGTCGTAGTCCTTGCCGTGTTTGTAGTTTAAGCCCAGCAATGCGTCAAACCCGTGTCCGACTACGCCGAGTTGCAAGCGGCTTTGCACGCCTTTGTTCGCGCTTTGATATTGGGTGCTTAGATACGTATCAGATAGCGCCCAGTCGCCGTGCACGTCCCCGCTAGCTCTTTTGGTGACTAAATTTACTATGCCGCCAAAGGCATCCGTGCCGTAAAGCGTGCTAGCAGGGCCTCTTATTATCTCTATCCTTTCGATTTGATCGGGCGTAAATATCGAATACTCAAACGCCGGCCTACCTCTAAATCTAAGTCCATCTACGAACATCGGCACGCGGTAATCAGACGAACTAAAACCTCGCACGTTTACGGTGCCTGAGTCTATGCCTTCGTTTACGATTGAAACTCCCGGCGCCTCGCCAATTAAGTCCGGTACGCTTTTGCCGAGCTTTCTTTCTATCGTCTCTTTATCTACTACCGAGACGCTTTTGCTTATCTCGTCTACGCTTTGAGACGATCTTTGCGCCGTGACGGTTACGCCTTCTAGCGATTTTAGCCCTACTTCGTCTTGTGCGGCGGCCAAAACGCTGACCAAAGCGAGGCTAAGCACGATTTTTCTCTGCATTTAAACTCCTTTTAAAATATTTGAGTAATTATATAGAAATATATAATGATTTTCAATATGTATAAAAGTGATATTATATTTTAAAAAGCCATAATTGCTATATTTATACTATATATTAAGACACTAAGATATACATGTTGATTGGTATGATATTTATGATATGTGCTAAATAGTTCCTCGCACTGTACCCCAGTACAATAGACAAGCCCTTTTAAAATTTATATAATTCATTCAAAATTTCAAATACTATAAACAATAAGGAGAATATGATGGCTAAAGAAGCCGGAGTAGTTAAAAGTGTAAATGGAGGA
>NZ_PIRQ01000018.1 GCF_003048535.1 Campylobacter concisus
AAATAAAATTAAAATTTACTTAATATTTATATTTAGATTTATAGTTTTAGAAAATGGGTGTTCTAATATCAAAATGAGTAAAATTCTAAAAAAGATAAATTTAATTAATATAATTTTTAACGCAATCTTATAAAAAATTTGAATATAAAATTTTGATTAAGGATTTTAAATAGAAATTAAAAATTTTAAAGGGATTTAAAAAAGCCGAGAGAGATCTCGGCTTAAGTTTGATTTAAAATACTTATAAAAGTATCGGAGCTATCAAAAATCCAAGTGCGACAGAAAAAGCAATAGCTAAAACACCTGGAATAAAAAATGAGTGGTTGAATATATATTTACCTATCCTAGTTGTTCCAGTATCATCCATTTGAACGGCTCCAAGAAGTGTCGGATATGTTGGCAACACAAATAATGCTGAAACTGCAGCAAATGATGCAACTAAAATATATGCGTCACCGTTATTTGCAGCAGTTAAGCCAAGTGCAGCTATGACCGTAGGAATAAGCGCCTTTGCGGTAGCGGCTTGAGAGTAAAGAAGCATACTAGCAAAAAATAGCGCAACAGCAAGCATAAACGGATAGTCTTTAACAAAATCGCCGGCAAAATTTTTGATCGCATCGGTGTGATTTACCACGAAAGTATCTCCAAGCCACGCTACACCTAGTACGCAGACGCACGCGGTCATACCGCTTTTAAATGTAGCTGTATTGAATAGCTTATCGACTTTAACGCCACAAGTTAGTGTGATTAAAGTAGCGATAACTAGCATAAAGCTCATAATAGCGTTATCTCTAGTTAATACCAACACCTTTGTAGGTTTATCTGGATCTTCTACATATTTTACATTAGTAGTTGAGTCAGTTTTGACTTTTATATCTTTTGCAACTAGTTCATTAAATTTATCTGGGCTTTTGGTCTCATAAATCTTTTCATAGCCTGTTACATAGCTTGGTTTTATCCAGCCTACGTTTTTACTAATAGCAGTAGCATATAAAACGACAGAGATAACGCCAACTAGGAATATTAAAACAGATAGTTTAGCTCCTTTTGGAAGCTCTTTTTTCTCTTCGATTTTAACATCTTTGATTAACCCTTCTTTAAGTCTTCTTTGATACTCTTTATCGCTACTTAGATCAAGATTATAAAATATATTTATAACAAGAGCCGTTAGCATACAACCAATAAAAGTTGTAGGTATCCAGATAGCTAATAGTAATGGATAACTAATGCCAAGTCCGCCCAAAGCATGCTCACCAGCCATAAATACAACCGCTGCTGAAACTGGGCTTGCTGTAATAGCTATCTGACTAGCAACAACAGCTATACTAAGAGGCGCGCTAGGTTTAATATTTTGTGTCTTTGCAACTTCGGTAATAACTGGAATCATAGAAAATGCTGTGTGTCCAGTACCGGCAAATACAGTTAGTAAATAAGTGACAACTGGGGCTAAGAAATTTATGTATTTTGGATGTTTTCTTAGTATCCCTTCGGCTATTTGCACCAAATAATCAAGGCCACCAGCTACTTGCATCGCTGTAATAGCAGCTATAACGGACATAATGATTAAAATAACATCCCAAGGTATACTACCTGCTTTTAATCCAAGTCCTAAAGTTAAAACTACGACGCCGATGCCACCAGCATAACCAATAGCCATACCGCCTAGTCTAACACCCAAGAATATCGCACCAAAAAGCACGATCAACTGTAATATCAATGAAATATCCATTGAAAACTCCTCTATTAAATTTTATAACTAAAATTTTTACTTAAGCGTGTCGGAATTTTGACACGCTTTTAATAATACTTTGCTTAAATTTCTACCTAACCATGCTTGGATTTAGCATATTTTTTGGCTCTAAAATTTTGTCGATCTCTTCTTTGCTTAGATAGCCTCTCTCTAGGCAGATATCACCAACTGCTTTACCAGTTTGCAAAGCCTCTTTAGCGATACTTGCAGATTTTTCATAACCTATATATGGGTTAAATGCTGTCACGATACCAACTGAGCCTAGAACTGATTTTAAGCAAGCTTCAGGATTTGCTGTTAGTTTTCTTACAGCTTTTTCAGCTAGTGTTTTCATCGCGTTTTCAAGGATAAATATAGAGTTAAATAGCGCATAAGCGATGCCTGGCTCAAATGCATTTAGCTCAAATTCACCTCTTTCTGAGCAAAGCATGATAGTTACGTCGTTACCGATTACTTCATAGCACGCTTCGCCTACAACCTCAGCGATAACTGGGTTTACTTTGCCTGGCATGATTGAGCTGCCTGGTTGCATTTGTGGTAAATTTATCTCGCCAAGGCCGCATCTTGGACCTGAGTTCATCAAACGAAGGTCATTTGCGATTTTTGAAAGTCTAACAGCTGCAGTTTTTAACGCACCACTTACGTGAACGAAATCTGCAGTGTCTTGAGTAGCTGCGATGAAATCATCAGCTTTTTTGAAATCAACACCAGTGATATCTTTTAACTTTTTAACAACTACATTTTTATAATCAGGGTGGCAGTTAATACCTGTACCAATCGCAGTTGCACCCATATTTAGATATGTCATTGACTCGCGTGCAGCTGTGATCTTTTCGATATCGCTTTTAATGTAGCTTGCAAATGCATTAAATGTATTTCCAAGTGTTGTAGGAACTGCGTCCTCAAGCTCAGTTCTACCCATTTTAATGATATCTTTAAAATCTTTTGCTTTTTTGTCAAGTTCGTCTTTTAGTAGATTCATTGCAGCAAGCAAATCAGTAAGTTTTGCGTAAGTTGCTACTTTTATTGAGCTTGGGTAAGTGTCGTTTGTGCTTTGTCCAAGGTTTGTATGATCGTTTGGATGGATGTATTGATACTCACCTTTTTTATGACCCATGCTCTCAAGCGCGATGTTTGTAATAACCTCATTTGCATTCATGTTTGTACTAGTTCCAGCACCACCTTGAACCATATCAACCACAAATTGATCTAAAAACTCACCTGCTATTACTCTATCAGCGGCCTTTGCTAGAGTATCAGCGATCTTAGGGTCTAAAACGCCAACCTCTTTATTTGCAAGTGCAGCTGCTTTTTTAATTTGTGCAAATGCTTTTACAAAATATGGATACTCTTTTAAAGTTCTACCGCTCATGTGAAAATTTTCGGTAGCTCTAAATGTTTGGATACCATAATAAAAATCGTCAGAGATTTCCAACTCACCTATAAAATCGTGTTCTTTTCTGGTTGCCATAACCATTCTCCTTATAAAAAATGTATTAATGAAATTATATAGATATTTAGTATTTTAAATATTAATTACTACTTATTTTTTTTAAGCTTTTACTTTTAGTCTAGACAGAACGACCTTTGGAAAAAAATTTATAGTATCTTTTAAACTATATTTAATAATATAGATTAGATATATTATTATTTAAATAATAATATCACTTTTTTAATATATAAAAAGCTCATAATTAGCTCAAATTTATTTAAATTTTTAAGCTTAAAGGGTATTTATATAGAAAAATAATATAAAATAAATATTAAATCACACTTTTTATATCCACAAATATAAGAAATAAAGTTAAATGTTATTTCTAATATTACTTTAGAAAGTAGTCACTGAGTAAATATAACCATATTGCAAAGTAAATTAA
>NZ_PIRQ01000019.1 GCF_003048535.1 Campylobacter concisus
GCTTTGCAGAAGGAGGCCACATTAGTAACATAAATGCTAATGTAGGAAGCATAGATGCTTTATCTCTAGCAGCAGGTAGAGATAATAGCTTTGGTGTAAGTGGAGGAAGTGCTGTCGGGGCTGGAGCAATAGAACCTACTTTACCAGCAGGAAGTATAAAAATTCCTTTATCAGCATATGTAGGAGAGAGCACATCTTCTAGACTATTAGCTTCATTTTATAACTCTATACCTAATGGATATCATGTATATAGACATACTGATGGTAGAGATTATCTAACTCCTGATGATCCTACTACTCCTAGTGCATTCCAACATAAAGATGGTTGGTATGTAAGCAATGATGGTAAACTAGCTATTGGTCAAGATGATGCTAAAGACCTAGCGGTAACTAGCACAGCAAAAGCTTCAAACTATCCAGATGATGGCTCAGTAGCTAAGATAGTAAATCCTAATCCAAGTTTAAGAGTGTTTGGATCGGATACTCCCAATGATATAATCATAGACGATACTCACATAAATTTGGTAAAAAGTGGTGTAGGAACTGATGATGTTAAATTTCTAAATAATGCCACAGTGGACTGGATGTCAAGCGGAAGTAGTGCAGATAGAGTAGAACTGCCTAACGGATCTTCTGTAAATAACACAATTATAGTAACCGAGGGTGGTGAAGATGTGGTTAATATCGATGCAACATCTTTTAATGGCAGTACTGTAAATACTGGAGCTGATAACGATACTGTTAACATAAATACAAATATTACCGCAACGGCTCAATCAAATATTGTAACCGAAGATGGCTCAGATACTGTAAATATAAAAAGCGGTATAACACTCACTAATGTAAATGTAGATATGGGTGCAGGTAAAGATACTATAAAGATCAATGACGGTAAATTAAATTCTACTGATCGTATAATATTTAAAGGCTCTACGCTAAGTACAGGAAGCGATACAGCAGCTGACGATAATGACGAAATAACTATTTCAAACGCTACATTTATGGAAAGTAGTCCAGGTAAATATTCTAATGTATATACGAAAAACGGAGATGATATCGTTACTGTAAAAGATGGAACTATATTTCAAGACAATTCACTCATTACAACTGGACGAGGCAACGATAAAGTATATTTAGAAAGTGGTGTTCAATTTAATAAAGGTACTGTTTGGGCTGATGACGGAGATGATGAGATACACATTAACGGAGCGGAATTTAATAGTCCAGGAGGTATAGGCGGCGTATCTGGCGGAGCTGGAAACGATAAAATTTTCATTAACGATGGAACTAAATTTACTGGTGGCTCTATACTAGGCGATGGCGGAGCTACACTTGATCCTATAAATGGACCGGGAAATGATGAGATAACTATTTCAGGTACAAATACCGTTCTAGATAACGTAAATATAGATACTGGCGATGCTAATGCTAATGCGGTTGGCGGAGCTAAAGATACTGTAAAAATCGAGGATGCACAACTTAAATACACTAGCATTAAGTCTGGTAATGGTAATGACGAGATAACCATAACCGGAAATGCAAATTTAACCGGTGGATTCAATAAGAGCGGAAGCGGTGATGATACTATAACAGTAAGTGGCAATGCAATCTTAAATAACACGTATCTTCAAGGGGAACAAGGTAGTGATACTATAACTATAAGCGGCAATGTTAAGGCTAAAGGTGGTAATTTTAACACCGGAGCTGGAGCAAACGATAAAATAAATATTAACGGTAATGCCGAGTTGGATGGCACTACATTGCAGTTTGAAGGCGATAAATCAACAGATAAAGCTACTCTAAACGTAACCGGAAACGCCGTACTAAAAGATGTATCTATACAGGCATCTTCATCTCTAGGCGAGCAATATATGAATTTCCATCAAAGCGGCGAAGCTAGAGTAAAGAGCCTTATGGGTAGCCAAAATAAAGACGTTATAGATATAGCGGGCGACTTTACTTATACTAACGTCGGCAATAATCTTCAAACTCACGGTGGAGACGATGAGATAAAGATGCACGGCGGAGCTACGGTAAAAGTCAAAGCAGATATGGGCGAGGGCAAAGATACTTTAACAATAGATAATGCTACATTTAAAGATTCTCTTGTGAATATGGATGGTGGTAACGACGAGATAAATATAAATGCCGGAGCAAATTTAACTAATACAAGAATTTATACCGATGATGGTGAAGATAAAGTATATGTAAGAGGCGGTACATTTAGCGAAGCAGAGATCGGACTAGGCAAGGGTAAAAATGAAGTAAATATAGAGTCTGGTGCGGTATTTGGCGACCAAGATGCTAGTCTTAATGCCTTTAATGAGCATAAAACTTATATAAGATCAGATCATAGGGATTATTATAGTTCAGAAGATACCATAAATGTTAAAGCCGGCGCTACAGTCAAAAATGCCGAAATACAAACTTACGGTGGAAAAGATACTTTAAATATAAACGGTACGGTTGAAAAGTCTAATATTGACACCGGAAAAGATAACGATACTATAAATATCGGTGGTGGCATAATTAAAAACTCTAATATCACAACCGGAAGCGGCGACGATACTATCAATATTAAGGGCGGTAAATTTAAAGACGCTAATATTCAAACAGGACATGGTACAAATACCGTTAATATCGATGGTACTGGCGGTAGTATAGAATCTGACAATACTAAAATCACTCTTGGAGGTGGCTGGAGTACTGGCGATAATACGGTTAATATTAGTGGTAAATTTGGCGATAAAGATGCTAGCTCATACGATAAAACCGTAATCGGTGCATTTGGTAGTGCCGTTGCTAAAGATACGATTAATATTAAAGATGGTGCTGAGCTATACAATACAAGAATAGATCTTCACGCCAATGATGACGTAATTAATATAGGAGCCGGTGCTACTGTTAAACACTCTCAGCTTATAACTGGAGATCAAAGTGATACTCTAAATATCGGAGACGGAGCTAATATTAGCGAAGGTACGCATATGCACTTAGGATACCATAGTGATACCGCAAAAATAGGAAATAACGTTACTATAGATAATTCTGATATCTATATGGATAATGATAAGAACGATACAGATGCGAGCACTTTCGGTAACGATACAGTAACTATGGGAAATAACGTAACGTTTAAAAACTATGCCGACGTAAAAGGTGGTCAAGGAAAAGATACTATTACTATAGGCGATAACCTAACCTTAGACGGCAATGCCGGAATTTATGGAGACTGGGGCGAAGGCGGCGGCGGAGTAAATAACGCTACTGATGGTAATGACACGATCACTATCGGAAATAATCTAACCGTTAAGAATAACTCTACCGTAAGCGGCGGTGGCGGAGATGATGTTATCTCTATCGGTAAAAATGCAAGTATTCAAGATACTTCGACTATCGACGGCGGAGCCGGATTTGATACATTAAAAGTAGCTGATAATAGCATAGACTTTAGCCATGTTAAAAATATCGAAAAACTAGATATGACTAATGGAGAAAAGACAACCTTATCTCTTACAGCTA
>NZ_PIRQ01000020.1 GCF_003048535.1 Campylobacter concisus
TATATAGACATACTGATGGTAGAGATTATCTAACTCCTGATGATCCTACTACTCCTAGTGCATTCCAACATAAAGATGGTTGGTATGTAAGCAATGATGGTAAACTAGCTATTGGTCAAGATGATGCATCAGATTTGGCTGTGACCGATTCTAGTAGGCTTTCTAATTACGCTAATTCTATAGAGGGTAATACGGATCTTAACGTATTTGGCGGAGATAATAGAAGCGCTATTATTGTAGATAATACCAAAGCTAATTCCGTGTATAGTGGCGTAGGCGGAGACGGAGTTAAATTTTTAAATAATGTGGAAGTAAAAAATACGCATACTGGTACTGGTGTAGATACCGTAAACGTAGAAGCCGGAGCAGAGGTAAAAAATAGCGATATAAGCACCGGCGAGGGAGGCGACGTAGTTAATATCAAGGGTAAGCTAGGCAATAGTACAAGGATAGACACCGAAGACGGCGATGATACCGTAAATTTTGCCGGAGAAACGAGCGGATATGCCGCAATAAGTACCGGACGCGGAAAAGATACGTTTAATATCGAAAGCGGAGCAACTTTTAACAAATTTCTTGGCGTAGATACCGGTGAGGATGATGATACGGTTAATATTAAAAACGGCGCAAATTTATCTTGGGGAAGTATAAAAACTGGAGCCGGAAACGATACTGTAAATATAGATGGCAATATGATCGGTAATCCAAATCATTTTAATGAGATAAGTACTGGAAGCGGCGATGATACGATAAATATAAACGGGCACGTATCCGGAGAATCAAGAATAAAAGCCGGCGAGGGTAACAATACCGTATACGTTAGAGGAACCGTCGACGGTAAAGCCAGGATAGAAGCGGGCGATGTCGATAATGAAGATAAACACAGCGAACTTCATATAGAAAGCGGAGCTACGCTAAGCGGACGCAGTAGCGTAAGTATGGGCGGCGGTAACGATACTATTTATATTAAACAAGGCTCTATCGTAAATGGGGGTGCTACTATATCTGCCGGAAACGGAAACGATACTGCATATATAGATGAAAATCTAGATACGGCTAATATAAATATGGGTAACGGCGAAGATACGATAAATTTCAAAAAAGGGATAATTATAAAAGGAGGCGTAATAAATTTTGGGGATGGTAATGACAAAGTCGACATCGACGGCATTACCTTTACTAATAGCGCGGAACTACTCTCCGGCTTAGTAGATAGGCCTCATTGGTACGGTGACGATGACGATAACGATATTATAAACATTACCAACTCTACATTTAAACAAAATAGTAAAATAGACGCTAGAATCGGAGATGATAAGATAAATATCGGTGCCGGAGCAGTAATAGATAACTCGAACATTATAGCCGGATACGGTAGCGATACTATAAATATTAATGCGGGTTCTAAAGTGGTAAACGGTAGCAAGATTTATTCTGGACTAGATCATTCATACGGTGATACCAACGATATAGATACCATAAATATAAACGGTGGCGAGGTTACAGACTCTGAAATTTATACTTCTCGTAGTAAAACGATAACGAATATAAAAGACGGAACACTCACAAACCTAAAATTTTACGGCGGCTCAGGAACAGATGAGATAAATATAAGTGGGGGGATAATTAAAAAATCTGAAATAACCGGCGGTGACGGAGACGATGAGATAAATATAAACGGCGGAAATTTTACCGAAACCAAGATAAGTACCGGAAGAGGAACGTATAGTGGAGACGGAGACGTCGTAAATATCGCCGGAGGTACGTTTAGTAAAACTACCGTGGAATTACAAGGAACAAAAAATACCGTAAATATAAATTCCGGAGCGGTATTTGGCGATCAATCGGACGCTATAGCCAATAGACAGTATCAAACCAAAATAGTAAACGGTAACGGCGAGGATCATGTAAACGTAAATGCCGGAGCTATCGTTAAAAACGCGACATTCGATCTTAACGGAGGTAGTGATACTATAACCGTAGCATCGGGCGCTACCGTAGAACATTCTCAGCTTATAACTGGAGACGATGTCGATACGCTAAACATAAACGGCACCGTTAGCGGAGATACGCATGTGGATTTAGGATACGGTGCGGATGTCTTAAATATGGGAAACGGCGCCATCGTATCGGATTCTGATATCCATATGGACGACGGCAGCCAAGGATACAATGATACTGTAAATATCGCAAATAACGTTACCCTTAAAGACCGGGCGGATATCAAAGGTGGCGGTGGAGCCGATACTATTACTGCGGGCGACAACCTAACGCTTACTAATAACGCTGGCATACACGGCGACTGGGGAAATAATGGAAGTGCTGGAACTGGTAGCAACGATGACGGTGATATAATTACAATAGGTAAAAATTTAAATATGAGCGGCGGTTCTATGATAAGCGGCGGTGGCGGAGATGATGTTATCTCTATCGGTAAAAATGCAAGTATTCAAGATACTTCGACTATCGACGGCGGAGCCGGATTTGATACATTAAAAGTAGCTGATAATAGCATAGACTTTAGCCATGTTAAAAATATCGAAAAACTAGATATGACTAATGGAGAAAAGACAACCTTATCTCTTACAGCTA
>NZ_PIRQ01000021.1 GCF_003048535.1 Campylobacter concisus
TAGCTGTAAGAGATAAGGTTGTCTTTTCTCCATTAGTCATATCTAGTTTTTCGATATTTTTAACATGGCTAAAGTCTATGCTATTATCAGCTACTTTTAATGTATCAAATCCGGCTCCGCCGTCGATTTTTGTATCATTCAAGATCGCACCCTGTTCTATCGTGATCTCATCGGTGCCTGCTCCGGCTTCGATTTTTGTGTCATTCATTAAGTTTGCGCCTTTTTTGATAAAGATCTTATCATCACCGATTTCGCTATTTATATAGCCATGATCAAATTTCGAACCAGCATTAACGTAAATTTCATCATTACCTGCTCCACCATTTACGCCACCATCTTTGAATTCTGCTCCATTAACGTATACCTTGTCGTTGCCTTCATGTGCATATACGTTACCGCCGATAAATTTAGCACCACTTTCTAGCGTTATAGTATCATTGCCATCTCCAGCTTGTATATAAGATGCTTCTTGAAAAATAGTTCCACTTTTTATAGTAATTTCATCATTGCCGTCACCGGTACTTAGATTAGATAGTTCACCGTTACTACCCTTTTTGAACATAGTATTTGTGATTTCTACTATATCTTTATCAGCTCCAGTATCCAAAGAAGATCCTTCAAATGTTATACGATCTGTAACACCTGTTTTACCAGCATTGATCTTTATAGTTTCTTCTCCAGCACCCGTGCTAATAACAGTACGAGTTAGCGTTACCCCGCTAGCGATATTTACAGTATCTATACCACCCTCGGTCGTAATATTTGATTGCTTACCAACATCAGCAGTAATATTAGCATTGATATTTACAGTATCTTTGTCAGCTCCCGTATTTATATCAATCTTATCTATTATCGCACCAGCGTTAATATTAACTGTATCCTCGCCCTCAACAGTTATAATGGTAGAATTTTTTAGCGTCCCGTCAATATTTACGGTATCTTTAAATTTATTACCCCAAATAGTCTTTGCATCTAAATTAGTAACATTTGAAATATCTATCTTATTTTCGCCATTTCCACCAGTTATCCCGCCTATATGAGAATTTTTAATTTTCATTCCATCATTACCGCCCCATATACCGCCTTCTACGACTCCCTCAACAGTAGAGTTTTCAACAGTAATGTTATCCTTATCAGAATCTGCAGCTCCGCCATATATGCTAGGGCTTTCGCCACGTCCGCCACTAACGTATCCTTTTACTTTTGCGCCGTCTAAAATTTTAATAGTATCGCTATCTTCGTTACCCTCTATGTTTTCAGTTACGACGGTACCGGTATCTTTTACGGTTATTTTGTCGTTACCCCATCTTCCGACTATACCGTCTACTTTAGCGCCTTTTTCTACCAATATCTCGTCATCGCCGCCTCTACCGTTTATACCGCTAACGTAAGTTCCGCTATCACTTACGGTTACCCTATCATCTCCTTCGTCGGCTTGTATAAGACCCACTCTTGCGCCTTTATCTACGGTTATATTGTCGTCTCCGTTACCGGCGCCTATAAATCTAACCTGCGTTCCGGTTCCGCTTACTTTTATGGTATCACCAGCAGCACCGTTATCCTCTATATTTAAATTTGGATCTACTCGCTTCTCATGTACATCGTTTTTAGTTTTATTATCACCTAGTAATGTATCTACTTTTGAGCCACTCTCTACGGTTATATTATCGCTTCCTGAACCGCCGGAAACGCCAAAGACTTTGGCACCGTTTTTGAGATCAATGTTATCGTTTCCAACTCCTCCAAGCACAGACGCTATTTGTGCACCGTCTACCGTTATATTATCTATATTATCCGATCCAAACACTCTTAAACTTGGATTAGGATTTACTATCTTAGCTACTGAGCCATCATCTGGATAGTTTGAAGCTTTTGCTGTGCTAGTTACCGCTAGGTCTTTAGCATCATCTTGACCAAT